>JBGSRY010000123.1:0-3107 GCA_041737325.1 Rhodoferax sp.
AGCAGCGCGGCATCAGGCAGGGGCGCAGCCTGCACCGGGTTCACCGCAGTGGCGACAGGGCGGCGCTGGCAAGCTCGGCCACGCGCGCCAAAAACTCGGTGCCCATGGTGCTGTTGAAGCGTTGGGCATCGGGTGAGGCCAATACCAGCACACCAAAGGCCGGTGTGGTGCTGCCGACCGGGCCGTCCCGCAGGGGCAAGATGGCCAGCGAAGCTGCGGCTTGCGGGTTGGGCAACCAGTTGATGGCCTCCAGCCCGGTATTGACACCGCAAAACGGCTCGGTCAGGGACGACACAAACAGCCTGGCATCGTCGCTCACGCCTTGGGCAAAGCTTGCACCTGCATGGCTGGCGTTCACGCCCCAGACCTTGATGCCGACCTGCGGCACGGCGAACTGTTCCGCCAGCTTGTCCGCCATCACCTCGGGCAGCGTGTGCGCGTTGGGGTTCAAAAACAGGGTACGGGCCCACTGCAACAGCTTGTCAGACAGCACCATGTTGTCGTTCACATTGCGAATCATGTCCATGATGCGCAGTTCCAGCATTTTGATTTTGTCGCGCAACAAGGTGGCCTGGCGTTCCTGCAGGCTCACTGTGCGCTGGCTGTGCGGGCTGGAGAGTTGCACTGCGGCCAGCAACTCGGCGTGGCGCTCAAAAAAATCGGGTGTGTTGGCCAGGTAGTTGGCAATGTCGTCTTCGGTGATCGGGTTCGCGGTGGCGCTGGGCAGGTAGGTGTTGGGCATGGCAGTCACTTGTTTGGAAAAAATCAGGAAAGCTCGGGCGGCAACGCAATCGTGCCACGAAACACGGTGCTGGCCGGGCCGGTCATCATGACTGGCGCATCACCCCCGGCCCAGGCAATGGTCAGCAGGCCGCCGTGCGTGTGCACATCCACTGTCGGGTCGAGCAGACCGAGGCGGATGCCGGCCACCACGGCTGCACACGCACCCGAGCCGCAGGCCAGGGTTTCACCCGCACCGCGTTCATACACGCGCAGGCGAATCTGGTGACGGCTTTGCACCTGCACGAAGCCGGCATTGACGCGGTTGGGGAAAAACGCATGGTGTTCAATCAACGGCCCCTGTTGCGCCACCGGGGCGCTGTCCACGTCATCCACCAACTGCACCGCGTGCGGGTTGCCCATGGAGACAATTGCTACATTAATAATAGCTTTTTCCCCTTGATATACAAGGGCTAGAGGCCATTTTTGCCATGAACCACTGGGCACAGGCTGAATCGTATCCGGGGCAAAGGGCACGCGCTCTGGCGCAAACACCGGCGCGCCCATGTTGACCGTGACGCGGCCGTCGGGCATCAACACCGGTTCGATCACGCCACTTTTGGTTTGCACCCGAATCGCATCCTTGTGGGTCAGGCCTGCGTCGCGCACAAAGCGGGCAAAACAGCGTGCGCCGTTGCCGCATTGCTCCACTTCAGCGCCGTCGGCGTTGTGGATGACATATTCAAAATCAATGCCGGGGGCGGGAGACGGGCGCACCGTCAAAATCTGGTCAGCACCAATGCCAAAGTGGCGGTCGGCCAAAAAACGGTACTGCGCGGTGCTCAGGTGCAAGCGGGTCTGGGTTTCGTCCAGCACCACAAAATCGTTGCCGGCACCGTGCATTTTGGTAAAGGGGATGTGCATGCGGCGGATTATCGGCCAGCACAAAACCACCTCAACGCACCAGCGAGACGCGTTTGATATTTTCCTGGTATTGCAGCGCGTGCAGTGGAATCAGGTTGGCAAAGCTGACGTATTTTTCCATGTCACGAATCAGGAACCGGGTAAATTCAATGTCCTGCGGTGCAGTCGTCGACAGCATGCGTGAATTGATGTACAGGTAAACGGTGCGTGCCAGTTGGTCATATTTTCCGGCCAGGATGGCATCCCGCGTGGGTTTGATGGGGCCTGCGCCAAAGTCGATGCCAATCACCCGCACCTGTCCTTCCATGGCCAGGGCGTTGCCCATCGGCATGAAGCCGATAGCGCCTGCATCAGCGGCTACAAAATGACCCGTGGCCATGTGGTCAGGAAAGTCCTTGAAATCCGAGCGGATGAAGCCTTTCATGCCGACACTTTCGCTGAAAAACGCAAAAGTGCCATGTTTGATGCCCACCCCAGCGGTTCGGATGGACAGTTCAGGAAAATCAGCGCGCAGCTGTTTCCATGCGACGATCTTGCCAGCTGAGGCATGGTTGAAAAGGGTGTTGACTTCGGACAGCTTCAGATCGTTCAACCAGGTGTTTTTGACCGAGACCACCAGCGCCACCGCATCAATGGCCACGGCAATTTCAGCTGGCTGAATGCCCGCTTGGGCGCAGGCCAGCGTTTCGTCTGGTTTGATTTTGCGAGCTGCACCAACCAAGGCTGCGCGCCCCGCGCACAGCTGTCGCAGTCCAGATGCCGTGCCCACTGCATTGAAGCTGACTTTGTAATTGTTGTGGCCACGTTGGTACGCCACTTCGGCCGCTTCTACCACCGGTTCGACCGTGTCAGAGCCGACATAGCGCAATTCGGCGTGGGCCACACCTGCCAGGCCCACAAGCAATACCCAGGCGCGACCCCAACCGGTTAGGCGTGCGCGCATCTGAAAAAGGGGAGGGATAAGCAGCATGTTCAATCCATGGATAGGTTGCCAAGAGGATGCTTGACGTGCGAAAAGTGTAGGCCTGTCGTCTTAAGTCAAGCTTATGGCGTGTGGCGGTGGCGATGCCACGACCGATGGTTGCTGGGTCGGCCGCGATGCCCGCTGGTGCTGCAGTCACAATGTGTCTCTTTCCAGTTTGAATAGCCTCTGTCCATGCCCCGCCTGACCCAACAACTGCATCCTGAGCGCACCCCGGCCCAACCCCTTGCCGCCGCCACCGTGCTGCTGCTGCGTGACACGCCGCAGGGGCTGGAGGTGCTGATGACGCGGCGCTCGGCCAAGGCCAGTTTTGTGCCGGGTGCGTTCGTCTTCCCTGGTGGTGGGCTTGACGCTGCCGACGGCTGCTGCTTTGACGTGGCCACGCGCCGCCCCACGCAAAGCGATGCCGCGTTGACCGAGGCCATAGCCGCCATTCGCGAAAGCTTTGAAGAACTGGGCGTGCTGCTGGCGCAGCGCAGTG
>JBGSRY010000136.1:0-3932 GCA_041737325.1 Rhodoferax sp.
CACCACCGCCATGGGCCGCAGGTGCTGGCGTGGTGTCCGTGCCTATGCAAGCAGGCAATCCGATCAACGGTCTGCCCAGCCCGTCTGCTAGTGCCGCCACGACCCCGAGTGACCCCAAGGTCCTGGAAAAAATGCAGCGCGAGTTGGCCGCTTCGATGCAGGCGGGTCAGCAGCCTGACCCTAAGCGAGTAGAGGCATTGTTGAACGAGGTCAAGCGCCAGCATGGGCCGGTAGTCGCGGGTGTCAACCTTGATGTGGTGATCAAAAATTTGCAAGTGGCCCAAGAGCTCCAGATGCTGGCGCTTGAAATAAAGCGTGAGAGTGAAAAGCCGGGTGGGGGTGACAGCAAGAAGGTGCAAGCCCACATGCAGCAGCTGACCCAGCTTCAGTCCCAATTGCGTACCGATATTTTGGTGTCCATCAAACCGGCAACCACAAAATGACCCGTCTTGCAGTTGCAACAATGCGTCTGCGTGCCGGTGGAAGCCGCCCTGTAGCGCGTGGATTTTCCATGATCGAGATGGCGGTGTCGCTGGCGGTGATTGGTTTTCTGGCATCGGGTTCGGCTGCCTACCTTGGCCTGTTCAAAAGTGGCACCCAGTTGGGAGCCGATGCCCAACTGACATCGTTGTCAGAGAGCGCTATTGTTTTTGCCCGCACCCACCATCGGTTGCCGTGCCCGGACACGGTCGGCGCTGGCTATGAAGCGCTGGCAGGGGGCATCTGCCCGATTGCTACGCAGGTCGGCTGGCTTCCCTATTTGTCGATGGGTTTGAGTCAGCCACCAGCAAAAGACCGTGCCATTTACGGTGTGTACCGCAACCCGGCTGCCGATCTTGGGGCAAGCACCGCACCAGCCGTTGTGAGCCTGGCTGCCGTTCAGGCAGTGTCCAACGCCTACGTCTACGTAACGGGAGACGGGACGACCATCAACGGCGCTGAAAATTGCACGACCAACATAGCCAGCAATCCAGCCTTTGTCATTCTGGTGCCAGGCGAGGACCGCAGTGGTGATGACCTTTTTGTGGACGGTCTCCACAGTACGCTGCCCGCAAGCGGGCGTTGCTTTGCGGCAACCACGCGCAGGGAAGATACCAATTTCGACGACCGCACCCTTGCGGTCAGCACCTATGCCCTCATGGCACGAATCAGTCAATAAATTAGTGTGAAAAAGCGAGCTATGCAATGAAACATTTCTCTATCTCCCCTCTGTACCAAGTGCACAACAATCGTCTGCCAAGGGCCGCGTTTGTGCTCAGTAGTGCAGCCATTCTTGCCGGTTGTGCGAGTACGCAGCCGCGTAGTCTTGATACTCTGCCACCCACTGACAAGCAAACTATCAGCAAGCTGTCTGTTGATCTCGCGCAAGAGTCTGCCAAGCTGGCCGCCGCGCGGGAAGAAACCCGGCAACTAATTGAAAAGAGGGCGGCTGTTCCTGTGCCTCAGGCCCTTGCGCCGCGTCATGATCCGATGGAAGACATCATTGTCTCTGTCAAGCTTCAAAATGCCACGCTGAGTTCCATGCTGCAGGTTTTTTCTGACCAGGCACACATGAACATGCTGGTCGATCCCGAAGTTCTGGTGGCTGACAAGCGTGCCAGCTTTTACCTTAACCGTGTGACGGCTCGTGAGCTGTACCAGCACATTCTGGATGCCTTTGACCTGTCGGGTCAGGTGGAAGGGAACACCACCAAAATTGGTTTGTTTGAAGAGCGGTTTTTCAACATCGACTTTCTGAATTCACGCATGAGCCTGGATGTCACGGCGGGAGGTAATGTTTTTGGTGCCAACACGGGCGGTGCATCGGGCGCTGGTGGCGACCAGATTCGGGGCAACCTCTCGCTCAACGGTGGTAGCGGTAAGCAAGTTGAAAGCTACGATCAGCTTGAAGCCAACCTGCTGCAACTGATCGGAAAAAATGAAGCACCAGCCAAGTCAACCGATACCGAAAATGTAGACAAGAAGCGCACTATTTTCAGCCTCAACAAAAGCTCGGGTACTTTGTTTGTGCGCGCGCGTCCATCCCAGATGCGCATGGTCGAAAAAATGGTGGATCGCTACAAAGTGGTGCTACGTCGCCAGGTCTTGATTGAGGCCCAGTTGCTTGATGTGCAGCTCAATGACCAATTTCAGTATGGTGTGGACTGGAACATTTTGCGCGACAACGCAGCAGCTATTGTGGGTGGCGCTCCAATTGCGGCTGGCGCGTTTGCCTCGGTGTTACCCAAGGCGGGCAATGTGGGCACGCTGCGTTCGCTCACCTTTCCATCGCAAACCATTGGCTACAACGCGGGGCGGTCCACAGGCTTGGCCTACAGCAGTGGTGGCGTTTCCGTAGCACTTAGCTTGCTGCGCGAGTTTGGCAACGTGAAGGTGCTCTCCAACCCGAGTATTCGCGTGCGAAACAACGTGCCGGCTTTGCTTAGCGTGGGCAGCTCCAACCGTTACGTGGCCAAGTCCTCGGTCACGGTGAGTAATCCAGGCGGCGGCGCGTCAACCACAACCGCTGATGTACAAACTGATTCCGTATTCAGCGGTGTCATCATTGGCGTGATGCCGTTTATAGGTGAAAACGGCAACGTCGAGCTGATGATCAATCCGATGCAGACCGAGGTGGATGCCGTGAGTTTGCAGTTGCAGGACGTGGGCGGTGGCAACAAGGTCACCCTGCCCAAAATCAGCTTCAAGGGCATGACCACCACCCTGAACATTCAGGATGGTGACACCGTGATCATTGGTGGCCTGATTGACCAGAACACATCGGGCACAGATCGCGGCACGCCCGGCTTGTCGGATGTACCCTTGTTGGGCAAGATGTTTGGCAGTGAAGCGACCAGCCACCAGACGCGTGAGATGGTGATTGTGTTGAAGGTGAAACTGCTGTGAGCCTGATCTATTCAGCCCTTAACAAGTTGGAGCTGGAGCAAGGCATCCCCGGCTCACAGGAAAATGTCGATGGCAACCCCTATGTTGGCGCTGTCAGGAAGCCGGTTATGCCGCGTTGGATCTATTTTGTGATCTTTGGCTGCCTGGTGATTGTGCTGGTTGGCTTGCTGTCCACGAGCGCATTGCGGGCAAAGTTTGCCGCGCCCCAAAGTGTCAAACCCGTGGCCAAAGCTCTGCCCGTGGTGGTTGCCCCGATAGCTGTTGCGGCAGTTGCAGATTTGCCTGTGCAAACGGCTGCAGTTCCCGCTATGACCCCGGTGCAGGCGCTTGCTTTGATGCCTGAACCGCAGGCTGCTGTGACGGCATCACCAGCCGAGCCTGCGCTGGTTAAAACCGTGCCGGTCAAGGCGCGTGCACGGGTGCAACCCCGCGCTCCGGTGGAAATCGTCACAGAAGCGGCCCCTGTGCCCGAGTTAGACCCGCAGGAGACTGAGCAACTCACCAAGGCCACCCAGCTTGCCATACAAAGTGGCAAGAATGAAGAGGCTGAAAGCTTGCTCAAGAAGTTGGCACTGCGCTTGCCGGTCGAGAGCCTTACCTTGTTGCGTCTGAACGCGTGGCATCGGATGCAAAGCGGCGATTCGGCGCAAGCCATGGTGCTGTACCGCCAGATCACTGAACGCCTGCCTGGTGACGAGTCAGCGGGTATCAATCTGGCGCTGTTGCACTGGAAGGCCGGCCAGCAGGGTGAGGCGCGCCGGTTGATCGCTGCGCTGGCAGAGCGCCACCCCGAATCAGAAACAGTTCAAAAATACAGCCGTGAACTGGGAGCGCCCAGATGAATGCGCAGGTAGGACTGCCACAGCATTTGCGTGCGCTTGGCTTCGATCGCAATCCGTTTCCGCAGACACCGGATGCCGATTGTTACTTCAAGACCGAAGCTATTGAGCAGCAATTTGCTGAGGCCTTGCACTGTCTTATGGCAGGCAAGGGTTTCATACTGGTGACTGCAGAGGTGGGCACGGGCAAGAGTACATATTTGCGCT
>JBGSRY010000148.1:0-7138 GCA_041737325.1 Rhodoferax sp.
CTTGATGATGACCGCCACCCCGATTCCGCGCACGCTGGCCATGAGCTATTACGCTGATCTGGATGTGTCGACCCTCGACGAGCTGCCGCCTGGGCGCACCCCCATCATCACCAAAGTGGTGAGCGAGGTGCGCCGTGACGAGGTGATTGCCCGCATTCGCGAGCAGTTGACCCAGGGGCGGCAAATTTACTGGGTTTGCCCACTGATTGAAGAAAGCGAGGCGCTGGACTTGCGCAACGCCACCGCCACCCACGCCCAGTTGAGCGCCACGCTGCAGGGCTGTGTGGGCCCAACCGGCTTGCCACTGCAAATTGGCCTGCTGCACTCGCGCATGCCAGCACTTGAGAAAAAGGCGGTGATGGACTTGTTCACCCGCGGGGTCATGGGCATGCTGGTCAGCACCACGGTGATTGAGGTGGGTGTGGATGTGCCCAACGCCTCGTTGATGGTGATTGAGCACGCCGAACGCTTTGGTCTGAGCCAGTTGCACCAGTTACGCGGGCGGGTTGGGCGCGGTGCAGCGGCATCAGCCTGCGTGCTGTTGTACGCCACGGGCGATGCGCCGCGCTTGAGCCAGACCGCGCGCGAACGGCTCAAAGCCATGGCGGACACCAACGATGGCTTTGAGATTGCCCGGCGCGATCTGGAAATTCGCGGCCCCGGCGAGTTCATGGGCGCGCGTCAGTCAGGCGATGCCATGCTGCGCTTTGCCGACGTGACGCAGGACGGCGCGTTGCTGGACTGGGCGCGTCGGCTGGCCCCCATCATGCTGGATCAGCACTCGGCGCTGGCGGCGCAGCATGTGCAGCGTTGGCTGGGGGGCAAGACCGACTATTTAAAGGCGTGAAACGACTGGGCGCGCCGCAGTTATTGGTAGTGTTCCCGGCGACGGGTTTCGGACACGAACTCGTCCAAATCCGGGTCCATGGCGTTGCGTGAGGACACGATGCCAATGGCGTGCCCGTTTTCAACCACGGGCACATGCCGAAAACCATTTTTTTGCATGAGCACCAGGGCATGTCCGTAGGATTGGGTGGCATCCAGGGTCACCGGGGCCGGGGTCATGACGCTGCGTACCGGGGTGTGGATGGGGTCAAGCCCTGGGCCAATCACGCGAAAGACCACGTCGCGCTCGGTAAAAATGCCCACCAGGGTCTCGTCTTCAATCACCAGCACCGCCCCGGTGTTTTTGTTGGCCATCAGGCGCGCGGTTTGGCTGACCGTTTTGGTGGGCGACACCGCAATGAATTTTTTGCGTTCCATGACGCTTTTAATGGGTAAATCAAACATGGCAAGCCTCCTGTCCTGATCAGTAATAGTAGCCAGGCTACGCCCGTGTTGATTGATGCACATCAACCGCAGTGTGAAAGTTTTTGAGTGGGTGAAAATAGCGCCATGACCCTGACTGAACTCAAATACATCGTGGCGGTAGCGCGTGAGCGGCACTTTGGCAAGGCGGCAGAAGCGTGCTATGTGTCGCAGCCGACCCTGTCGGTGGCGGTGAAAAAGCTTGAAGAAGAGCTGGATGTGAAACTCTTTGAACGCAGCGCCAACGAGGTCACGGTGACCCCTTTGGGCGAAGAAATTGTGCGCCAGGCGCAAAGCGTGCTGGAGCAGGCGGCGGCCATCAAGGAAATAGCCAAACGTGGCAAAGACCCGCTCGGTGGCGCGCTCACCGTGGGGCTGATCTACACCATTGGCCCGTATTTGTTGCCGGATCTGGTGCACCAGATGATCAAGCGCACGCCGCAAATGCCCTTGATGCTGCAGGAGAACTTCACCGTCAAACTGCTGGAGATGCTGCGCACCGGCGAAATTGACTGCGCCATTCTGGCCGAGCCGTTTCCCGATGCGGGCTTGGCCATTGCGCCGCTGTACGACGAGCCCTTCATGGCGGCGCTGCCGTTTCACCACCCGCTGGCGGCGCAAACGCAGGTGACCAGCCAGGAGCTGAAGAATGAAACCATGTTGCTGCTGGGCAGTGGCCACTGTTTTCGTGACCATGTGCTGGAGGTGTGCCCCGAATTTGCCCGTTTTTCCAGCAACGCCGAAGGCATCCGAAAGAGTTTTGAAGGCTCGTCGCTGGAGACCATCAAGCACATGGTGGCCGCCGGCATGGGCGTGACGCTGGTACCGCGCCTGAGCGTGCCCAAGGAGGCCTTGGCCACCAAGCCGGCCCGCAAACGCCACGAAGACCCGTATGTGAAATACCTGCCGATTGCCGACAAAGACGGCGGTGCGCCCCCCATGCGCCGGGTGGTGTTGGCCTGGCGGCGCAGTTTTACCCGCTATGAAGCCATCGCCGCGCTGCGCAACGCCATTTACGCCTGTGAGCTGCCCGGTGTGGCGCGCTTGTCCTGATGCTGAAGAGATGGATGACCATGAATGTGACCAAAAAAATGCACTTGTACCTGGCCTTGATCCGCTGGGACCGTCCTGCGGGATGGTTGCTGCTGTTGTGGCCCACACTGGGGGCGCTGTGGGTGGCATCCGGTGGTTTTCCGGGCTGGCACATGCTGGCGGTGTTTGTGCTGGGGACGATTTTGATGCGCAGTGCGGGGTGCTGCATCAACGATGTGGCCGACCGCGAGTTTGACCGCCATGTCAAACGCACGGCGGCGCGGCCGGTGACCACCGGTGCGGTGGCGGTGAAAGAGGCGTTGGCGGTGGGGGCGGTGCTGGCGCTGCTGGCGTTTGCGCTGGTGCTTGGCACCAACGCCATCACCATTGGCATGTCATTTGCAGCGTTGGCCATCACGCTGGCTTATCCCTATGCCAAACGCTACGTGTCGATGCCGCAGGCGGTGCTGGGTGTGGCCTTTGGCATGGGCATTCCGATGGCGTTTGCAGCGGTGCGCGGCGATGTGCCGGCGCTGGCCTGGGTGCTGATGCTGGGCAACCTGTTTTGGGTGCTGGCCTATGACACCGAGTACGCCATGGTGGACCGCGACGATGATTTGCGCCTTGGCATCCAAACCTCGGCCATCACGCTCGGGGCGTGGGATGTACCGGTGGTCATGCTGTGTTATGGGGTATTTATAACAATATGGGCTGTAGCCCTTGTTGAATATGCGAATTCAGCTATGTTTTATGTAGCAATTTGTGCTGCTGTGGGACAGGTTGCCTGGCATTTCACGCTGATCCGCAGCCGTAGCCGTGAAGGCTGCTTCAAAGCCTTCAGGCTGAACCATTGGTTGGGTTTTGCCGTTTTTGCCGGGATTGCGGCCAGCTACGCCGTTGCATAAAAAAGCCACCCCATGAGGTGGCTTTAGACGCCGGATGCCGTGTTGTCAGGCAGCGCCAAACTCCTGGCCCAATGCTTTGGCGCGTTCGCGTGCAGCGTACATGGCATCGATGAACAGGGCGCGCACGTCGTTGTCTTCCATGCTGGAAATGGCGGCAAAGGTGGTGCCGCCTTTGGATGTGACGCGCTGGCGCAGCACCTGGGGTGATTCGGTGGAGGCTTGCGCCAGGGCGCTGGCCCCGGTAAAGGTGGCCACCGCCAGTTGGTGCGCTTGTGCGCGGCTTAGCCCCATTTCAACCCCCGCCGTGGTCATGGCTTCCATGAAGTAAAACACGTAGGCCGGCCCCGAACCCGACAGGGCGGTGACCACATCGAGCTGGTCTTCCGCATCCAGCCACAGCGACTGGCCGGTGGTGGCCATGACCGCTTCAATGTGTGTTTTATCAGCGGCCGTGACACCGGCACGGGCAAACAGGCCACTGATGCCCTGGCCAATCAGCGCCGGGGTGTTGGGCATGGCGCGCACGATGCGGTCGGTGTTGAGCCAGGCGGCAATGCTGCTGCTGGTAATGCCTGCCGCCACGCTCAGGTGCAGGGCGTGGGTAGTGTGGGCGGCGACGCTCTGGGTGGCTTCCTTGAAGGTTTGTGGCTTTACGGCCCAGACCACCAGCTGGGCAGCGGTCAAAAAAGCCCCGGCCTGCGCTTGGGCGGTGAGGCCGAAGCTGCTTTGGAGTTTGGTGCGTGCGTCCTCAAACGGCTCCACCACGATGATGTGCTGGGGGTTCAGGCCCTGTTTGATCAAACCGCCGATGATGGCGCTGGCCATGTTGCCACCGCCAATGAATGCAATGTGTTCGCTCATGAGTTGTGCGCAGCGGGTGAGCCGCGAAAGCGTTGTGGAAAGGCCGTGAGTCTAATCAAACTTAAGCCGCTGGCAGCACGGTTTGTTGCACCGCGTGTTCCCAGCAGGCCATGCGTGCGCTGGCCTGCTGCCGTGTCATGTGGGGTTCAAAGCGGCGCTCGATCTGCCACAGCGCGCTCAGCTCGTCGGTGTTGCGGTACACCCCGGTGGCCAGACCGGCCAGGTAAGCCGCGCCCAGCGCGGTGGTTTCGATCACCGCCGGGCGCAGCACCGGAATGCCGAGCAAATCGGCCTGAAACTGCATCAGCAGGTCGTTGGCGCAGGCGCCGCCGTCCACACGCAGCTCGGTCACTGCTGCGCCACCGGCTTGCTGGGCATCACGGCTCATGGCTTGCAGCAGCGCCGCGCTTTGGAAGGCAATACTTTCCAGCGCGGCACGGGCAATGTGCGCCAGGGTGCTGCCCCGGCTCAAGCCGAGAATCGAGCCACGCGCGTCCGGCTTCCAATACGGCGCGCCCAGGCCGGTGAAGGCCGGCACCACCATCACGCCACCGGCATCGGGCACGCTCTCGGCCAGCGCCTGCACTTCAGCGCTGCTGGGAATGGCGTGCAGGCCGTCGCGCAGCCACTGCACCACCGCGCCGCCCACAAACACGCTGCCTTCCAGGGCAAATTCAGGTTGCGCTGTGGTTTGCGCCGCGCTGGTGGTGATCAGTCCGTTGCTTGAAGTCTGGAAACTGTGACCGGTGTGCATCAGCATGAAGCAACCGGTGCCGTAGGTGTTTTTGACCATGCCGGGTTTGAAGCAGGCCTGACCGAACAAGGCGCTTTGTTGGTCACCGGCGATACCGCCAATCGGGATCGGCGCGCCCAGCAGGTCGGCGCAGACTTCGCCAAAAAGGGTGCTCGATGCTTGTACCTTGGGCAGCAGTTGGGCGGGAATGTCCAGCGCTTGCAGCAGTTCAGCGTCCCACAGGTTGGTGTGCACATTGAACAGCAGGGTGCGTGAGGCGTTGCTGACATCGGTGGCGTGCACCGCTTGGGCACGGCTGTGTTCGCTGGCACCACCGGTCAGTTGCCAGATCAGCCAGCTGTCTACCGTGCCAAACAGCAGGTCGCCAAGCGCTGCTTGCTGGCGCGCGCCGGGCACGTGGTCCAAAATCCACTTCAATTTGGTGCCAGAAAAGTAGGCGTCGACCAGCAAGCCGGTTTTGCCCTGGATGCTGGCTGCCAGCCCGCGTGCGCGCAGGTCGACACAGGTGGGCTCGGCGCGCCGGTCTTGCCAGACGATGGCCCGGTGAATGGGTTGACCCGTGTGGCGGTTCCACACCACGGTGGTTTCGCGTTGGTTGGTGATGCCCAGGGCCCGCACCTGGCGTGCACTGATACCGGCTTTGGCCAATGTCTCCCGTGCGGTGGCCAGTTGGGTGCGCCAGATTTCCAGCGGGTCGTGCTCGACCCAGCCGGGCTGCGGGTAGTGTTGCGTGAGTTCTTGCTGCGCCTGAGCCACCACCTGGCCTTGGGCGTTGAACACAATGCTGCGTGAGCTGGAGGTGCCCTGGTCCAGGGCAAGTAGATAAGTCATGCGGATACCTCAAAACGAACTTGTGCCTCGGCCAGTAGCGCCTGGAAGGGCTCGGGCGGGGGTGCATCGGTGAACAGCCGGTCGATCTGGTTCAAATGGCCCACTTCGACCATGGCCGGGCGGTTGAATTTGCTGCTGTCAGCCGCCAGCCAGACCTCGCGGGCGTGCGAGATGATGGTTTGCGACACCTTGACTTCACGAAAGTCGTAGTCGCGCAAGGAGCCGTCGGCCTCGATGCCCGAGATGCCAATGATGGCGATGTCGACCTTGAACTGACCGATGAAGTCCACCGCCGCCTCCCCCACGATGCCCTGGTCGCGTCCGCGCACCACGCCACCCACCACGATCACCTCGCACTTGGGATTGGCGCTGAGGATGGTGGCCACATTCAGGTTGTTGGTGATCACGCGCAGGCCGCTGTGGTGCAAGAGTGCGCGGGCCACGGCCTCGGTGGTGGTGCCGATGTTCAGGATCAATGAACAGTCGCTTGGCACGGCGGCCGCCACGGCTTTTGCAATGCGGTTTTTGCCTTCAGCGTGCAGGGTTTCGCGCTGCTGGTGGGCAATGTTCTCCACCGTTGAACTGGGCACGCGCACGCCACCATGAAAACGTGTCAGCAGCCATTCGTCGGCCAGGCGCTGCACATCGCGGCGCACGGTCTGCAGCGTAACCCCCAGCTTGTCGGCCAGATGATCCACGCTGACGGAGCCTTGACGTTGCACGGCGGCGAGCAAATTGAGCTGTCTGGGGTTGGGTTTCATGGTGCTATTTTGGCTGCGAAAAAATGGGGTCTCGACTTTAAAACGAATCGAAACGAATATTTATAGGGTAAATACCGATAAAAAAAGAATCGAAACGAACAATAATTCGCACCATTCGAGATTTCGTACGGTTAAGTTTTATCTTCATTGGCAAAGGTGGTTCGATGCATTTGACGCTTGAGGGCATAGACAAAATGGTGGGTAGCCAGACTTGGCTTTACCCCATGAGTCTGCAACCGTGCAGCGGCGCGGTGACGGTGCTGCTGGGGGCCACCCAGGCCGGTAAAACCAGTTTGATGCGCATCATGGCGGGGCTGGATGTGCCCAGTCATGGTGAGGTCAAGGTCAATGGCAACAGTGTCGTTGGTGTGCCAGTGCGCCAGCGTAATGTGGCCATGGTGTACCAGCAGTTCATCAATTACCCGTCGTTCACGGTACGCGACAACATCAGCTCACCGCTGAAGCTCAGTGGTGAGAAAAACGTGGCGCAACGGGTCAATGAATTAGCTGAAAAATTGCACATTGAGATGTTTCTGGATCGTTATCCCGCAGAACTCTCAGGCGGTCAGCAGCAACGTGTGGCCTTGGCGCGGGCGCTGGCCAAGGGCGCGCCGCTGATGCTACTGGACGAACCCCTGGTGAACCTGGATTACAAGCTGCGTGAAGAGTTGCGCGACGAGCTCAGC
>JBGSRY010000156.1:0-5543 GCA_041737325.1 Rhodoferax sp.
GCATGGCTTCCAGGGTGATGGCATCGGGCACAGCGTGCAAAAACAGGCGCGTGGGCGCAGCCACCAGCGTCAGGCCCAGCACCGGCATCAGCCCCAGCAGCACCGTACCGGCGGTGTGCACCAGCAGCGGCACCAGCATCCAGGCGCTGGGCTCATGGCCTGCGGGCAGGCTGTCATCACGCGAGTGGCCCATGAAAATCACGCCATAGGCGCGGGTGATGGACAGCGCTGACACCGCGCCCACAAAGGCCAGCAGCATGGCCACCCCGGCCAGCAGCAGCTTGGCCCAGATGCCAAGGGCCTCACCTGTGAACAAGCCGCTGTAGATCAAAAATTCACTGGCAAAACCATTGAACGGTGGCAAGGCTGAAATGGCAATGCCACCCACCAAAAAGCTCACGGCCGTGATGGGCATCAACTTGGCCAGCCCCCCCAGGCGCTCAATGTCCACGCCGTGCTTGGCCTGGTAAACGCAACCGGCGGCATAAAACAGCTGGCACTTGAAAAAAGCGTGGTTCAGGATGTGCAGCAATCCACCGGCAAAGCCCAACGCCACCAGCCCCGGCACGTCCCAGGCCAGGCCCAGCGTGCCAATGCCAAAGCCAATGCCGGCAATGCCGACGTTTTCGGTAGATGAATAACCCAGCAGGCGTTTCAGGTCACGCTGGCCCACGGTGTACAGCCCGCCAATCACCGCTGAGGTGATAGAAAAAGCGATCAGTGCCCAGCCCATCCAGGCATCAGGCCGCCCCTGGATGTACAAAAAGTGCAGCAGCGCAAACAGGCCCGCCTTGTGGATCACGCCCGACATCAGCGCGCTCACATTGGCCGGTGCTGCCGCGTGCGCGCGTGGCAACCAGGAATGGAACGGAAAAAACGCCGACTTGAGCCCAAAGCTGGTCAGCAGCAGCAAAAACACGGTGTTGCGGACCGTGCCCGGGTTGGCGCTCATCCAGTCACCAAAATCGTCCAGGTACCAGCTGCCGGACTGGGTGTACAAAATCATGAACGCGGCCACCAGAAAGATCAGCCCGATGTGCGTGGACACCAGGTAGTTGAAGCCAGCAAAACGTACCTTCTGGTTGGTGTAGTCCCAAATCACCAGCAACCAGGCCGACAGCGCGGCAATCTCCCAGCCCATCAGGAACGTGACGGCGTGCTCACCGGTGTAGACCATCAAGAACGAGAGCGAGATCATGTTCAGCAGCGCAAAGTGCACCCCGACATGGCGCGGGCTGTCAAAGTATTTGCGCAGGTAACCGACAGCGTAGACCGCGCCGAGCAAGGTCATGGGCAGCGACCAGCTGAGGAAAAACGCACCGAGGGCATCCAGCCTGAAATGCAACGCCCCCACTGGATAGCCCCAGGCCAGCTCGACATAAGGCTCACGCCCGCCCGCCAGCACGGGTACAACCGCCACCCAGGTCAGCACCGTGGCGATGGTTTGGGACACGATGCCGCATGCCGCGCGCCAGCTGTTTTTAAACGGCAGCAAGGCCAGCACAGCGCCAGCGATCAGGATCAGGGCCGCAGCCAGGAGCTGGTTCATGCGGCTAGCCTGCGGGGGTTAAAGGGAAAAGGGGAAAGGGGTAAAAGTGCGTTCATGAGACACCACAACAACAAGCAACGGGCCAGCGGTAACGTGGCTGTGGGGCGGCCCACTGTGGTGCAAGCGCATGTCAAACAGCCGACGCTTGGAAAGCATCAGGGTTTGACTGTCAATAAATGGGTGCGCCTGCCGTTTCATGAAGCGGCGGATTTTACGCTGGCGGGTGGGGTGGTCACCGCATCAGAACGTTTCCCAGTCGCCGTCGCTGGAGGCTGATGCGGTTTGAGTGGCCGCTGGCCTGGGGGCGGTCAGCGGCTTGGCCATCTGCGGTGCGCGTGCTGCGGCCCCTTTGGGCACGCCCGTGGCACGCTTCTCAATGCCTTTGAAGCTTGCAGCCTTGGGCGGATGCGCGCGTACTTTGGGAGCGGTTGCCAAGGGCACGGCGGCGTTGTCACTGGCCGAGAGTTTGAACACCGCTACCGTCTGCACCAACTCTTGGGCTTGTGTTTTGAGGCTGCTGGCGGCAGCGGCCATTTGCTCCACCAAGGCCGCATTTTGCTGCGTGACTTGGTCCATTTGCGTGACCGCTTCGCCCACTTGCGAGACACCCAGGCTTTGCTCGGCGCTGGCGCTGCTGATTTCACCCACAATGTCGGTCACCCGGCGGATGCTGGCCACCATCTCTTGCATGGTGCTGCCGGCCTGGTTGACCAATGCGTTGCCAGCTTCGACCCGTTGCACGCTGGTGTCGATCAGGGTTTTGATTTCTTTGGCCGCTTCGGCGCTGCGCCCGGCCAAAGACCGCACTTCACTGGCGACCACCGCAAATCCGCGGCCCTGTTCTCCGGCGCGGGCGGCTTCCACAGCAGCGTTCAAGGCCAGGATGTTGGTCTGGAAGGCAATGCCGTCAATGACGCTGATGATGTCTGATATTTTGCGGCTGGCTTCGTTGATGCCTTGCATGGTGTCCACCACCTGCCCCACAACTGCGCCGCCTTGCATGGCCACGCTGCTGGCGTTTTGCGCCAGCTGGTTGGCCTGGGCGGCGTTGTCGGCGTTTTGGCGCACCTGGCTGCTGAGCTCTTCCATGCTGGCAGCGGTTTGCTCCAGCGCGCTGGCCTGGTTTTCGGTGCGTGCGGACAGGTCATTGTTGCCCTGGGCAATTTCAGCACTGGCAGTAGCCACACTGTCGCTGCCTTGGCGCACCGCGCCCACAATCTTGGCAAACCGGTCGCGCATAAGTGCAATCGACACCAGCAGGCTGGGGTGATTGGGGTCTTGGATCGCAATGTCCACGGCCAAGTCGCCCTCAGCCAGGCGTTGGGTGATGAGTGCCGCCTGATTCGGTTCACAGCCCAATTGCTTGAGAATGCTGCGCGAGATCAGCACGCCGATCAGCACCAACACCAGTATCAGCAGCACGCTGCCAGCGGCAAAAATAAGGGCACGCTGTAACACGGCGGCATCGACCGTGTCGACATACACGCCTGAGCCCACCACCCAACCCCAAGGCGCAAAACCTTTCACGTAAGACACTTTGGGTACTGGTTTTTCACCCGGTGTTTTGGCCCACAGGTAGGGTACAAACCCAGCGCCGTTGGCTTTCACCATGTCAACAAACGCCACGTACAAACGTTTGCCTTCAGCGTCTTTGAAGTCAGACACATCTTTGCCAACGAGTTCTGTGCGAATCGGATGCATCACCAGCTTGGGCTGCATGTCATTGATCCAGAAGTATTCTTTGCCGCTGTAGCGCAAGCCACGGATGGCCGCTGCGGCGCTTTGTTGTGCTTGCGCTTCGGTCAAAGTACCGGCCTGAGCTTGCTTGTGAAAATCGCTCAGGATGCCGTGCGCGATTTCAACCGTTTGCTGCACGGCATTGAGTCGCTCTTGCATGATGAGCGAGCGCTCGGACACCAAAAAAACCGCCGCCAGAATAAAAATGCCAAGCACGGCGCTGGTGATGAGAAACCCCAGACGGCGTGCCACCGACATGGCCGAAAAATTGAACATGGCCGATCCTTTCCAACAGAAAGCCAAAATTGTGCGGCGAAACAGACCGTATGACCAGAGGGTAAACGGTGATAGCGCTGGGGCTCAGTGGATCCGCATGCCCGGTTGGGCCCGGGCAAACGGCTCCAGCATGTAGAAACCGGGCTGGGTTGTTTTCTTCTGTCAAAGCTCGCCTTGCGCGTATCCGGATTCACGCTGATGGCGAATGCGTGCCACAAGAACCAGATCGCGGGCCTCGTCGAATTCATAGCGCGCCAGATAACCGCTGCGCCTACGCGAAATAATGAGTTCTCGCAGTCCACCCTCAACGGGTCGACCGATGCCGGGCTGATGCGTCAAAACTTGCAAAGCGTCCAAGATGAAGTCCAGCAACTCACCAGCCATCGGATCATCTGACTCGGCCAGAAATTCCTCCAGCCTAAGTAGATCGTCAAATGATGCCTGGCTCAGGAACACACCAGACATAAAAATCAGCCCAGGCGCGTAGGCGCTAGGTCTTGCGGCTTAGCTTGTAAGCCTTTGTGGTGATTGGCTAAATTTGAAAAATAAGCACGGACATGGCCAAGTTCGTAACCTGATCCACTGGCTTTCATGTCGTTCAAGGCGGTCAGGGAGTCACGCGTAAAGGCTTCACGCAGGCGTGTGCGGCGTACTGATTCGGCCAGGGTTTGCACCATGAACGCGTGCAGGCTTAGGCCAGCCTTCTGCGCATCATCCTCAAGCTGCGTTTTGAGCGCTGCGGGCAACTTCAAACTGGTGGGTTTACTCGCGATGCCAGTGGCGTGCATTTTTTTGCTCCAATTCGTTAGGTAGTCAAATCTTACTACCTTTGAATTTTTGCACCGCGCTCCAGTCGCAAGTCACCAAGACCCGCATCGGCTAACTGCCCTCTATGCCTCGCCCCTCGGGGTGGCGATTTCTAGTGAATCCGCATGCCCGGCTGGGCCCCGGCAAATGGCTCCAGCACGTAGATGCCAGGTTGGGCTTTTTCATCGGCGTGGCTGGCGGCCAGCACCATGCCTTCGCTGATGCCAAACTTCATCTTGCGTGGGGCCAGGTTGGCCACCAGCACGGTGAGTTTGCCCACCAGTTGTTCGGGCTGGTACATGCTGGCAATGCCGCTGAAGACGTTGCGGGTTTTGGGCTGACCAGCATCGTCTTGTTCACCCGCGTCCAGGGTGAGTTGCAGCAGCTTGGTGGAGCCTGCCACCGCCTGGCAGTTGAGGATTTTGGCGATGCGCAGGTCGATCTTGGCAAAGTCGTCGATTTGAATCGTGGGTGCTATCGCTTCGCCGCCGGGCGCGCTGGGGTCGACCGGGGTTGCTGCGGCTGCGGCTTTTTTTGGTGCTACTTTTTCTGTAGCTGCTTGCCCAGGTTCTATATGGGCTGGAGGCTCAAACAATGCATCAAGTTGTTTCACGTCCACGCGCTGCATCAGGTGCTGGTAGGTGCCGATGGTGTGGCCGGTGGGCAGCGGCTCGGTGATGTTGGCAAAGCTCAAGAGGGCGATGTTGAGGAACTGTTCCACCTCGACAGCCAGCGCGGGCAGCACCGGTTTCAGGTAGCAGGTGAGGATGCGGAAGGCTTTGATGCACACCGTGCACACGTCTTGCAGGCGCGCGTCCTGGTCGGGCTTTTTGGCCAGGTCCCAGGGTTTGTTGGCATCCACGTAGGCGTTCACGCGGTCGGCCAGCAGCATGGTTTCCTTCAGGGCTTTGGCGTATTCGCGGGCTTCATACAGTTGCGCGATGGGCGTGTGCTCAATGCGCAACTGGTGCAGCAAGGCTGCGCCGTCTTCGGACACCGCGCCCAGCTTGCCGCCGAAACGCTTGGTCAGAAAGCCGGCGGCGCGTGACGCGATGTTGACAAACTTGCCAATCAAATCGCTGTTGACACGGGCCATGAAGTCGTCGGCGTTGAAGTCGATGTCTTCGTTGCGGGCGCTGAGCTTGGCCGCCAGGTAGTAGCGCAGCCACTCGGG
>JBGSRY010000248.1:0-4135 GCA_041737325.1 Rhodoferax sp.
GGTGGGGGTCAATGGCTACCAGCGCAGTTATGTGCAAGCGCCACGCGCAGCACTTGACCCCGATCGGCTCTACATCAGCCAACCCTACACCTCGGTGTTGAACAACTACCTGATCAATCTGTCGCGTGTGATGCTGGATGCGCGAGGGCAATTTGCCGGCGTGGTGTCAGCGGCCATAGACCCGGTGGACTTTGAGATTTTGCTCAATTCGGTGCGTTACAGCGGCGACATGCGGGTGGCCTTGGTGCATGGTGACGGGGTTGCCTTCATCAGCCAACCGCCGGTGGTGGGAATGCTGGGGCATGACTGGTCTGCGTCCGACACGGTTTTTTCCAGACACCTGGGCAGCCAGCAGGTGGTGAGCCAGTGGGGCGCGGCGAACCGGTGGACTGATGCCCCTCTGTTTGCCGTGTTGCACACGGTGTCGCCCCAAAATTTACACATGGACAAGCCGTTGGTGGTGTTGGCCAGCCGTGACCCTGCGGTGTTGCTGGGGCCATGGAAAACCAGGGTGTTCAACCAGGCGTTGGCTTATGGGCTGTTGTGGCTGGTCAGCGCGTTCATGCTGCGGTTGTTCCAGCGCCAGCGGGCGCAGAAAATCATGATCGCCAAACGCCTCAAATTGGCCACCGAGGCCAGCGGGGTGGGTATTTGGGAATTTGACCTGGTGACCAAGCAGTACCAGTGGGATGACACCATGTTCACCCTGTTTGGCCTGAACCGAAAAAATGCCAGCCCACGCAATGATGACTGGATCAAGCTGCTGAGCCCGCAAGACCTGCAACGCATGCGCGAGGCCACCCGGGTCACGATTCAACAAGATAAACCGTTTGCCTTGACGTTTCAGATTCGCCGCCCCGATGGCCAGTTGCGCTACATGCGCAACCGTGCCGCGTTGTATTCTGATGACCAAGGCGTGCCGCGCCGCCTGATCGGTGCCACCGAGGACGTGACACGGCGCAAGCAGGAAGAAGCGGATCTGCGCGTGGCAGCAGCGGCTTTTGAGTCGCACGAGAGCATGTTGGTGACCAATGCGCAGGTGGAAATTTTGCGCGTGAACCAGGCTTTTACCACCCTGTTTGGCTACGCTGCCAGTGAGGTGCTGGGTAAAAACCCGGGCGTGTTCAAGTCCAGCCGCCACGATGCCGATTTTTTCCGCGCCATGTGGGACGACCTGACGCTGCACCACAGCTGGCAGGGTGAAATCTGGAACACGCGCAAAAACGGCGAAGCGTTTCCGTGCTGGCAGTCCATCACGGCGGTGTGTGACGATGCCGGGGTGGTCACGCACTACGTGGCCACGCAAACCGACATCACCCTGCGCAAGGCGGCTGAAGATGAGGTCAAGCGACTGGCTTTTTTTGACCCCTTGACCAACTTGCCCAACCGCCGTTTGCTGACCGACCGGCTGCATCAGGCCGTGACCCATGCCCGGCGCGACCAAGGCCATCTGGCGCTGATGTTTGTTGATCTGGACAAATTCAAGCCCGTGAATGACCGCTATGGCCATGCCGCAGGCGACCAAGTGTTGCAATCCGTGGCGCACCGGTTGCGCACCTGTGTGCGCGAGTCCGACACCGTGGCACGGGTTGGCGGGGATGAATTTGTGGTGCTGCTCGACGGCGTGTCGCATTCCAATGATGCGCTGCAGGTGGCCGAAAAAATCCATGCCGTCTTGCTGGCCCCGTTCCACCTTTCAAGCGGGCAAAGTGTGCACATTTCATCCAGCGCCGGGCTGGCTTTTTACCCCGAACATGGACAGGACGAAACCACGCTGTCGCGCCACGCCGATGTGGCCATGTACGCCGCCAAGTCGGCTGGACGAGACCAGTATGTGGTGTACCAGGAAGCGATGGAGCCGCCCGTGGCAAACGCCGCCCCCATCGTTGCACCTTGAGCAATTGCAGGAATGACTTATGAAACTCTTGATGATCGACAACTACGACAGCTTCACCTACAACATCGTCCAGTACCTGGGCGAGCTGGGGGCTGACGTGACGGTGGCGCGCAACGACGAGATCACGTTGGCTGACATGGACAAGCGCTTGTCTGCAGGCCAGATGGATCGGCTGGTGATTTCACCGGGGCCGTGTTCCCCCGCTGAGGCCGGGATATCGGTCGCAGCCATTGCGCACTTTGCCGGCAAGCTGCCGATTTTGGGGGTCTGTCTGGGCCACCAGGCGATTGGTGCGGCCTTTGGCGGCCACATCGTTCGGGCGCAGCAACTCATGCACGGCAAAACCAGTGTGGTCACCACCACGCAGAGCGGCGTGTTTGAAGGCCTGCCCAAGCAGTTCACGGTGAACCGCTACCACTCGTTGTCGATTGAGCGCGCCACTTGCCCGGCGTGTCTGAAGGTCACCGCCTGGACGGATGACGGTGAAATCATGGGCATCCAGCACACCAGCCTGGACATTGAAGGCGTGCAGTTTCACCCCGAGAGCATCCTGACCGAACACGGCCACGTCATGCTGGGCAACTTTCTGAAACCCCGTGTTTGATCTTTTAATCACTAAAATTGATAGCTGCTAAGGCTTAATACACAAGGGCTAGAGGCCAAAATGATACATAAAACCATCGACCTGCGCAGCGACACCGTCACCCAGCCAACCCCCGCCATGCGAGTCATCCTGCAAATCTATACTTTTGACCATGCCCACCGTTCTTAGAGTGCTTGGCTACCGATTCCATTTTTATTCGGATGAATGCCAAGAGCCCGCCCACATTCACGTTGAATCGGGTGATGGCGAATGCAAGTTTTGGCTTGCACCCGTGGCGCTGGCTCGTAGCAGGGGCATGAACGCGGTGGATGTGCGCAAAATTGAGCAACTGGTTTACCAACACCAAGCATTTTTATTGGAGAAGTACGATGATTTTCACGCCCAATGAATTTGAGTTTGTGGCCACACGGGTCTGGGTTGACAAGCGGCGCGTGTTCATGGAGCTGACGGATGGCCGCCAAATTGGCTTCCCAGCGGCGCGTTTTACGCGCTTGGCCGCCGCCACGGATGAGCAGTTAGCCCAAGTCACCTTGCGTTTGGGTGGTGCAGCCATGCGCTGGGAGGCGCTGGACGAAGACATCACCGTGACCGGTGCGGCGTTGGGGCGGTTCCAAGCGCCGTTACCGATGCCACTGGCCGCCTAAAGTCATTTTTGATGCCTGTATGCAGCTCATGTTGCCGGGCTTGAAATCGCTTTCAAGCCCAATCGAAATCTCATCAAACTGCTCAACGGGGCGCGTTTTTGAGCCCGAGCTTACCGGATATTTTGAGTTTTAAATACTCCGTAAAAGATAGCGTTGTATACATTAAATAAAAGGGCCAGAGGCCAAAAATATGCATAAAAATCAACCCATGATCGTCGACCTGCGCAGCGACACCGTAACCCAGCCGACCGCCGCCATGCGCGTCGTGATGGCTGCCGCCCCGGTGGGTGACGATGTGTTTGGTGATGACCCCAGCGTCAATGCGCTGCAAGCGCGCATTGCCGACATCACCGGCAAAGAGGCGGCGCTGTTCATGCCCTCGGGCACGCAAAGCAATTTGTGCGGCATTCTGGCGCACTGCGGCCGGGGCGATGAATACATCGTCGGGCAGCTGGCGCACACCTACCGCTATGAAGGTGGCGGTGCGGCGGTGTTGGGCAGCGTGGTGCCGCAGCCGCTGGTGCAAGACGCCACTGGCCAAATGGCGCTGACCGACATTGCGGCTGCCATCAAGCCTGACGATGTGCACTTTGCCCGCACCCGGCTGCTGTGCCTGGAAAACACCTGGAACGGCCAGCGCTTGCCCATGGCGTATCTGGAGCAGGCCACGCAGCTGGCGCGTGACAAGGGTTTGGCCTGCCATCTGGACGGCGCACGGCTGTTCAATGCGGCTGTGGACCAGTCGCTGCATGGGTCAGAAAAAAATGAGTCAAATCAGCCTCTAGCCCATGTAAATAAAGCGCAAGCAGCTATTGATTTTGAATCTGTTGTGCGCGAGGTGCGCCGCATCACCGGCCCTTTTGACAGCGTCTCGGTGTGCTTCAGCAAGGGGCTGGGTGCGCCCGTGGGCTCGGCGCTGTGTGGCTCGTATGATTTGATCGAGCGCGCCCGGCGCATCCGCAAAATGGCCGGTGGTGGCATGCGCCAGGC
>JBGSRY010000324.1:0-5852 GCA_041737325.1 Rhodoferax sp.
TGCACGTGATCCAGGAAGTGCTGGACAACGCGGCTGACGAAGCACTGGCCGGTTACGGCAAAAAGATCAAGGTCACGGTGCACGCCGACGGCTCTGTCAGCATTGAAGACGACGGCCGCGGCATTCCGTTTGGCCTGCACCCGACTGAACATGCGCCGGTGATCGAACTGGTGTTTACCCAACTGCACGCCGGTGGCAAGTTCGACAAAGGCCAAGGCGGGGCTTACAGCTTTTCGGGTGGTCTGCACGGTGTGGGTGTGAGTGTGACCAACGCCCTGAGCACCCGGCTGGAGGCCACCACCTACCGCGAAGGTCAGGTGGCGCGGCTGGTGTTTGCAGGTGGTGACGTGATTGAGCCTTTGAGCGTGCGCCCCGCCGGTGACGGCGAGCGCCGCAGTGGCACGCTGGTGCGGGTTTGGCCCGACGCAAAATATTTTGAATCCATGGCGCTGCCGATGGCGCATCTGGAACACCTGCTGCGGAGCAAGGCCGTGCTGATGCCCGGTGTCACGGTCAGTCTGACGCAAGAAAAAACCAAAGAGACACAAACCTGGGTGTTCAAGGGCGGGCTGCGTGACTACCTGACGCAAACCCTGACCACCGAGCCGGTGATTCCCTTGTTTGAAGGCGAAGGTTTTGCCGATGCGCACCATGACAGTTTTGCCGACGGCGAAGGGGCCGCCTGGTGCGTGGCGTTCACAGAAGACGGTGCGCCGGTGCGCGAAAGCTATGTCAACCTGATTCCCACCACAGCGGGTGGCACGCATGAATCGGGCTTGCGCGATGGGCTGTTCACGGCGGTGAAGAGCTTTGTGGACCTGCATTCCTTGTTGCCCAAGGGGGTCAAACTGCTGCCTGATGACGTGTTTGCCCGCGCCAGCTACGTGCTGTCCACCAAGGTGCTGGACCCGCAGTTTCAGGGCCAGATCAAGGAACGCCTGAACTCGCGCGACGCGGTGCGGCTGGTGAGCGGTTTTGTACGCCCGGCGCTGGAACTGTGGCTGAACCAGAACGTGGAATATGGCAAAAAGCTGGCCGAGCTGGCCATCAAGGCGGCGCAAAGCCGCCAAAAAGCCGGGCAAAAAGTTGAAAAACGCAAAGGCTCGGGTGTGGCCGTGTTGCCGGGCAAACTGACCGACTGCGAAAGCCGTGACATTGCTGAGAACGAAGTGTTTCTGGTCGAAGGCGACTCGGCGGGTGGCAGCGCCAAGATGGGCCGCAACAAGGAAAGCCAGGCCATTTTGCCGCTGCGTGGCAAGGTCTTGAACACCTGGGAGGTGGAGCGTGACCGCCTGTTTGCCAACAACGAAATCCACGACATTGCCGTGGCCATCGGTGTCGATCCGCACGGGCCCGACGACGCGCCCGACCTGAGCGGCCTGCGTTACGGCAAGATTTGCATCCTGAGCGACGCGGATGTCGATGGCTCGCACATCCAGGTGCTGTTGCTCACGCTCTTCTTCAAGCACTTTCCCAAGCTGATCGAGACCGGCCACATTTTTGTATCGCGTCCGCCCTTGTTCCGCGTGGATGCGCCCGCGCGTGGCAAAAAACCAGCATCCAAATCGTATGCCCTGGACGAAGGTGAATTGACCGCCATTTTGGACAAGCTGCGCAAAGAAGGCGTGCGCGAAGGCGCGTGGGCCATCAGCCGTTTCAAAGGCCTGGGTGAGATGAACGCGGAGCAGTTGTGGGACACCACCCTGAACCCCGACACGCGTCGCCTGTTGCCGGTGCACCTGGGCGCGCTGGACGCGCTGCAGACCTCAGAGCTGATGAACAAGCTCATGGGCAAAGGCGAGGCCGGGGCGCGCCGGGAATTGATGGAGCTGCATGGCGACTCGGTGGAGCTGGATGTTTAGTCCCGTTTTGATAGCTGCCTGCCATTTTTATACGGGGCATTCGCTACATTTTGAGGTGTCTGCCAGCGACATTGGCCTAGATTGTTTTTAATTAAAAAACTGATGTGGTGCTTGCAAATATGTATTTTATATTTGCATAATTAATCAATGAAATTCGAGTTCGATCCTGTCAAAGCGGCAAGCAACCTGAAAAAACACCGCATCAGCTTCTCGGACGCTGAATCAGTGTTCTATGACGACAGGGCGCTGACGATGGAAGACCCCGAGTCACAGGGCGAACAGCGATTTTTGACCATGGGCCTGGACGCATTGGGTCGGGTATTGGTGGTGTGCTACACCGAGCGCGAAGAGCGGACGCGCATTATTTCTGCTCGCAAGGCCGAAAAATCAGAGGTAAAAAATTACTATGCGTAAAGAATACGATTTCAGCACCGCCAAGCGTGGTGCAGTGGCTCAAAGCACCGGCAAAACCCGCGTGACCATCATGCTCGATGACGATGTGATTGAGGCCTTTCGCGCCCGTGGGGATGCATCGGGCCAAGGGTATCAGACGCTGATCAATGCCGCGTTGCGCGCCGCGATCGACCCTGACGCAGCACCGGTAACGCTAAAAGCCCTGCGTGCTGCGCTTGATGAACTGTTTGCATTGGCTGCCTGAAAAATAGAGAAGCGGTGTACGACGAAGGCGAGTTCTGCAACGCAGACCAAATCGTCCAGCGAGGTGGGCCATCCAGGCGGCTGACGATTTCTGGTACGCCAGTATGAGGAAACTGCCCGGATGGCCCGCCTCGCGGGTTCAACCCACACCGGTTGCATGAAATCTCCCCATTCCCCATTTTTTGACTCACAAAAGTGATGAACGTTTGCCATGACTGATGAACTGATTTTTGATCTGCCCACACCCGCCCAGCCCGAGGGCGACGACGCGCTGAACCTGGCCAGCTACGCCCAGCGTGCTTACCTGGAATACGCCCTGAGCGTGGTCAAGGGCCGGGCGCTGCCGGATGTGTGTGACGGCCAAAAGCCGGTGCAGCGGCGCATTTTGTACGCCATGAGCCGCATGGGGCTGGGCTATGGCGGGGCCAATGGTAATGTGGGGGCCAAGCCGGTCAAGAGCGCCCGCGTGGTGGGCGACGTGCTGGGGCGGTTTCACCCGCACGGGGACTCTTCGGTGTACGACGCTGCGGTGCGCATGGCGCAAGATTTTTCGCTGCGTTACCCGCTGATCGACGGCCATGGCAACTTTGGCAGCCGCGATGGTGACGGCGCGGCGGCGATGCGCTACACCGAAGCGCGCCTGGCCAAAATCACCAGCTTGCTGCTGGATGAAATTGACGAAGGCACGGTCGATTTTTCGCCCAACTATGACGGTTCCACCGAAGAGCCCAACCAGTTACCCGCGCGCCTGCCGTTTGCGCTGCTCAATGGGGCCAGTGGCATTGCCGTGGGCTTGGCCACCGAAATCCCCAGCCACAACCTGCGCGAAGTGGCCGATGCCTGCATCGCACTGATCAAGTCGCCCAACCTGAGTGAGGACGAGCTGTTGACGCTGCTGCCCGGGCCGGACTTTCCCGGTGGCGGTCAGCTCATCAGCAGCGCCGACGAGATTGCGCAGGCGTATCGCAGCGGCCGGGGTTCGTTCAAATGCCGTGCGCGCTGGAAGATTGAAGAACTCGCCCGTGGCCAGTGGCAACTGGTGGTAACCGAACTGCCGCCGGGCGTGAGCACGCAGCGCGTGCTGGAAGAAATTGAAGAGCTGAGCAACCCCAAAGTCAAGACCGGCAAAAAGGCCTTGAGCCTGGAACAAAACCAGCTTAAAGCCGCCGTGCTGTCGGTGCTGGACGGCGTGCGTGACGAGTCCAGCAAAGATGCCGCTGTGCGCCTGGTGTGCGAACCCAAAACCAGCAAAATTGGCCAGCAGGAGCTGATCAACACGCTGCTCGCGCACACCAGCCTGGAAACCAGCAGCCCGATCAACCTGACGCTGATTGGCCTGGACGGACGGCCCACGCAAAAGTCGCTGCGCCAGATGTTCACCGAGTGGATCGCCTTTAGGCAGACCACCATCGAGCGGCGCACCCAGCACCGTCTGGGCAAGGTGCAAGACCGCATCCATATTCTGGAAGGCCGCGCGCTGGTGCTGCTCAACATCGATGAGGTGATCGCCATCATTCGCCAAAGCGACGAGCCCAAGGCCGCGCTGATGGCCCGCTTTAACTTGTCGGAGCGCCAGGCCGAGGACATTCTGGAAATCCGCCTGCGCCAACTCGCGCGCCTGGAGGCCATCAAGATCGAGCAGGAACTCAGCAGCTTGCGCGCTGAGCAGCAAAAACTGGAGGAAATTCTTGGTAGCCCGGCAGCGCTGCGCCGCTTGATGGTGAAAGAAATCGAGGCCGATGCCAAGACCTTTGCCGACCCACGTCGCACCCTGATCCAGGCCGAGAAAAAAGTTGTGCTCGAAGTCAAAGTGGTCGATGAGCCTGTCACCGTGGTGGTGAGCCAAAAAGGCTGGGTGCGCACGCAAAAAGGCTGGGCGCGTGACCGGCTCAGCGGGGCGGATGCGCCGCAATACAACTTCAAAGCGGGTGATGCGCTGTTTGACACCTTTGAGTGCCGCAGCGTCGATACCTTGCTGGCTTTTGGCACCAACGGGCGCGTCTATTCGGTGGCGGTGGCCTTGTTGCCCGGTGGCCGGGGTGACGGCCAGCCCATCACCAGCCTGATTGAGCTGGAGCCGGGCACGCAACTGCTGTCGTACTTTGCCGGCCCGGTGGATGCCAGTCTGCTGCTGTCAAGTTCGGCGGGCTACGGCTTTACTGCCACGGTTGCCAACATGATCTCGCGCCAAAAAGCTGGCAAAGCCTTTGTAACGGTCAACGACGGAGAAACGTTGTGCCTGCCGTCGCTGATCGCCAACGCGGCCACTGGCGTGTCAGCGGCCACGCATGTGGCGTGCGCGTCCACGGCGGGGCGGATTTTGACCTTTGAGCTGTCTGAACTCAAAGCCATGCCCAATGGCGGCCGTGGCCTGATGCTGATTGATTTGGAAGCCAAAGACACCTTGGCCGGGGCAGCGGCCTACACCCGCAGCGTGCGCATTGACGGCATTGGCCGGGGTGGCAAAGCGCGCGACGAAACGCTGGAAATTCGCAGCCTGAACAACGCTCGCGCCGCGCGTGCGCGCAAGGGCAAGCTGGCTGATCTGGGTTTCAAACCCAACAAGATCACGCGGGTGGAATAAGCGGCACGCGTCGGGTGCTGGTCGTTTAGGGCTGGGGTGCTTGGGTCTAAACTGACACCATGAACAGCACCTCACATGACAGCGCCACGATGCCAGTCGTGCGCCAGCGCTTGCCTGGCCGCAAGCACCTCAAAGGTCGCCAGCCTGATGCACAGGCGCTGGCTGACGTGCGCGCCTTGATTGGCGCTGCACCGCACCCGCGTGACGTGCTGATTGAACACTTGCACCGCTTGAACGACCACTACCACGCCCTGTTTGAACGTCACCTGGTTGCGTTGGCATTTGACATGCGACTGCCGGTGGTAGAGGTGTTTGAAGTGGCCAGCTTCTACCATCACTTTCAAGTGTTGCCCGACACAGCCACGGCCCCGGCGCTGACGCTGCGGGTGTGCAACGGTTTGAGCTGCCAGATGGCCGGGGCTGCTGACTTGCTCAAGCACTTGTCTGCCCCCTTGGCCGGGCGCAACGTGCAGCTGCTGGCCACGCCCTGCGTCGGGCGCTGCGAGCAGGCTCCGGTGGCCGTGCTGCACCAGTGCCCCGTGCCCGGCGCGACACCCGAGGCTTTGATGTTGAAGGTCAATCAGGCGCTAACCCTTGTAGAAAAAGCGCAGGTTGCTCCTGAAAATATAGCATCTGAGTTTTATATACAAAATCAGCCTGCAGCCCTTTATCCACCTGCACAAGCAGCTATTGATTCAGTAGCATTCACGCATCAGTCAGGTGTCATCACCGGAGCGGCGCAGGCGCAC
>JBGSRY010000345.1:0-1790 GCA_041737325.1 Rhodoferax sp.
ATCCCAACCTTCCCCCAAAGGCGGGAAGGAGCAAGGCACTCAGAACACAACTGGAATTGATATGAAACACGGCTCCCCCTACGGCACGCACCGCGTGCTTGAACCGCTGGGCGTGCTGCCCCAGCCGGCCTGGAAGATCGACAACACGATGGTGATTTGTGACAACGAGATCCTGATCGACGTGACCGCGCTCAACATCGACTCGGCCAGCTTCACGCAGATCAAGTCGGCTTGCAACAATGACGAGGCGCGCATTGCAGCGCACGTGCAGGACATCGTGGCGCAGCGCGGCAAACACCACAACCCGGTCACTGGCTCGGGTGGCATGCTGATTGGCACGGTGGCTGAAATTGGCTCGGCACTTGCTGGCAAGATCGACCTGCAGGTGGGTGACAAAATTGCCACGCTGGTGTCGCTGTCGCTCACCCCCTTGCGCATCGATGCCATCCAAAAAATCCACCTGCACCAGGACCAGGTGGAGATTAAAGGCCAGGCGATTCTGTTTGAAACCGGCCTGTACGCCAAGCTGCCCACCGACATTGATGAAAAACTGGCGTTGGCCATTTTGGACGTGGCCGGTGCACCGGCGCAAACCGCGCGGCTGGTCAAGCCAGGCCACACCGTGGTGGTGATTGGCGGCGGCGGCAAGTCGGGCACGCTGTGCGTCTACGAGGCCAAAAAACAGGCCGGTACAACCGGCTGCGTGATCGGCGTGTCGCCCTTTGCCAAAGACTGCCAGCGCCTGCAAGACCTGGGCTGGGCCGACCACGCCTTGCAAGTGGATGCCACCGATGCGTTGGCGCTGATGGAGGCTGTAGCCCAAGTGACCGACGGCAAACTAGCCGACGTGGTGATCAACTGCGTCAACATTCCCCACACCGAAATGGGCAGCATTCTGGCCACGCGCCAGCACGGCAAGATTTACTTTTTCTCGATGGCCACCAGCTTCACCGCCGCCGCCCTGGGGGCTGAAGGCGTTGGCAAAGATGTGGAGATGATCGTCGGCAACGGCTACGCCACCGGCCATGCCGACTACGCCCTGAACCTGCTGCGCGAAAGCCCCAAACTGCGCGCGCTGTTTGAGCAGCTTTATGTTTAGTCTTGAATCTTCGCAGATCATGAGAAGAATTCAAATCAGCGAGTCGCTTCGACTCCTTCCCCCGCTGGGGGAAGGCTGGGATGGGGGCAGGCTTTTGATGGGGCATCGTGTGCAAGCCAGCCCCCACCCCAACCCTCCCCCAAAGGGCGAGGGAGCAAGGCAAAAGCAATGACGAGTTCCTCCAGCCCCCTCTGGCACCGCATCCATGCCAGCGGCATCCGCACGCTGGCCGTCATGGGTATGACCAAAAACACCGGCAAAACGGTGGCGCTGAACCATGTGCTGGCGCAGGCCGCTGCGGCGCAGGTGGCGGTAGGTGTGACCTCGATCGGGCGCGACGGCGAAGACCGCGACGCGGTGTTCTTTGTGCCCAAGCCGCCGGTACAGGTCTGGCCCGGTAACCTGGTGGCCACGGCGCGCTCAACCCTGCAACGCGCCAAGGTGCGCACCAAGTTGATCGATGCCACCGGCATTGACAGCCCGATGGGCGAGATCGTGGTCGTCAAGGTGCTGACACCGGGCGACATGGAAATTGCCGGAGCTTCGCGCAGCAGCGACCAGCAGCAGGTGATTGCGCGGTTGCAGCAGTGCGGCGCGGCGCTGGTGCTGCTTGACGGAGCGCTGGGGCGCAGCCACCATGCCTCGCCCGCCATAGCCGACGGCGTGATCCTGGCCACCGGTGCGGCCATGG
>JBGSRY010000350.1:0-5164 GCA_041737325.1 Rhodoferax sp.
TGGCGTTGGCGGGGGTGCTGGGGCGGACTTGATCGTCCGTATTGAAGAAGTTTTCCCGTTGCTGTGCCCGCTGTGCGGTGGGCCGATGCGCCTGATTGTGTTCATCCCCCACAGCGCTGATATCCAGCAAATACTCGTGCCACCTTGGGGCGGAGTCCGAACCCAAGCACATATCCTCAGCACGCGGCCCAACGATGTGGGAGGGTTGCGACGCGCCGGTGGATGACGGGGTGGTGCAAGGCGAGCCGGACTGGGATTTGGCGGCACAGTTGGCATCGGTAGACCAGCGCATCAATTGGTGACGGAGCAAGGCGGAGATTTTGAGCCGCTGCTGGACGGGCTACGCGCGCAGCAAGTCGAAACGGAAATGGGCTTCATGGGGTGAATTTCCTATCCGTCGAATGCCTGCCGAGCCAGTTCGAAAATGACTTGGCCGAGCGACTTTTTCTCGCGCTGCGCGAGTTCTTTGGCCGCAAAAAAATGTCATCGGTAATGTCAAGGGTGGTAGGCATGGGCTTTCTCCATGATGTTTGATGTTGGTGCGTCAAACATCGGTGCAGCAAGTGGTCTGCCGGCTTAAAAGGCTTGTGGATTGTGGAACGAAGTTCGCCCTTTCCGAGTCTGTGAGTAGGCGTACCCGTTCTATTGGGGAAATGAAATCCTATGTCTTGGCTGCATCAGCCTCCAGGATCGTGACAATGCTCTGGAAATCCTCTTTCGATCCTGTGCAGCGATTTTCCTTGTGCATGTAGGCTTGCCAATCAGGCAGGTCATCAAGGATTTTTTTCGCCATGTCCACAGGTGTTTGTTTTGCCGCATTGGCTTGTAAAACAAGACCAGGAAACGCATCAAGAATCAAGCGTACACAGTCGGGCTGGCCGAAGCGCACGGCGGTGTGCAGTGCGGTGTTACCCTCATCCTCCGTGACGTTGGCAACATCGGGGTTGCTATCCAAAACGAGGGCAACACACTCAGGTGATCGTCCGGATACTGCAGAATGTAATGCCGTGCGGCCACGATAGTCCTGCGCATCCACATCCGAGAGGTGCAGCAAACGTCGGGTGAGTTCAGCATCACCGTTGTTGGCTACTAGCATCAAGGGTGTTTGGCCCTTGAAGTCAGCGATCTTGGCTTGTTCTGGCCAGGCTTCGAGCAACAGCCTAATGGCATGCCGACGGTTACGTAGATGTTTCTCAACTTTTTCAAACTTGTCAGCCAAATCATGCGGCAGCATGACCTTGGATGCGAGCAGCTTGCTTTCATTTCTATGAAGGTCTTTCAGCCACAGTGTCAAAACGCTGTCACACCGAGGATCTTTGAATGGTTTGCGCAATGTCTTGGCATACTTCTTCAACCAAAGTCCCAGACCGTCCCAATCCGCGTTGTCGATCAGCCCAAAGGTCTCGACAAGCGCCGCCTCCAGCGCTTCCTTTGCAAGCCGTTCCCTTCGTTCAAAGCCGGGATAGGGGTGATAAAGATCATTCCAGAAAAACTCGTCACACCATACTGCCGTATCCTGAATGGATGCCATGCCGTCGGGAAACATGTCGTACCGCAGCATGTCGCGGTAGTAGACCTCCTGGTTCTGGGGGATAAACCTGTTCACCACAATGTCGGCGGCCAAGCCATCGCGGGCAATCTCGCCCCGGACGCCGCCAAATCCCCGTTCAGAACATACCTTCAATGCTTCTTTGAAGTCCTTGCAGGCTTCTTCAAATTCGTTCTGCATCAGGCAATGTTTTGCCCGCAGTCGCAACAGGGGGGCTTTCCATTCTCCGTAGCCTGGGCTGGCCCGCGCCTCGTCCAGCAAGGACTGCACACGCTGCTGGACATCCTTGGGCCGTTGTCTGGGCTCGCCATTGAGAAGAAAACCCAGCTCAAGCACGATGGCCCCAACCTTCTGCCCTGGATTCGCTGCAAGGTAGCGTAGTCGCTTGACCGCCAACGTCAGTGCATTGGGCGACAGATTTTCCGTTTGCCCGAATTGGCTGACCACCCAATAACTTGGCTCGGCTTCCAGCGCCCGCCCAGGTGATGACTGGCGAACCTTTTCCACCAGCTTCATACAGCGAATGTCTTCTTCGCACTCTTGTTTGAGGCCAAGTAATCGGCGTTGGATAACGTCTTTGGCATTGCCTTCACCCAGCGGAACCAAGTCCTCCAGCGGACTGTCCGGCTCCAGTGCCATGAACTTGCGGGTGAGCCTTTTCACCAAGTCAAGGTAGGCCGTTTCTCGCTGCGAAGGCGCTATGGAAAGCAGCAGGTCAGCTTTGTCCCACGGTGCCAGTTGAGACTCGAACCACGCATCTTGAGCTTCGTCGGAATCTGCGTTTTTGGATGCCGCAATGGTCAGGTTGTAGACATTTTGGAAAAGGGCGAGAAGTTGCAGCAACTTGTTTTTGGCAGGGTTGGTGCAAGTGGGTTCGACCTCATCCCCGCACACAGCTTTCAGCAGGCTTTTGTAACCCTCTTGTGTCATGCGAGCGACCCGCAAACGCTGGCGGATGGTGGCCATGGATGGTTTTGCGTAGCGCAAGGCGATCTGGTGGACAAACTCCTGCTTTTCTTCATCGGGTGCAGTGCGGTTAAAGACAGCCGTCAATCGCTCAACCGTCATCGGGATTTGATCGTGCAGCGTCGTGGCATTCAGTTTCTTGCGCAGGACAAACGCCAGGGCGGCTTCAAACTGCGCTTCGTCTGTGAGGCTTTTGTCGAGGGGAAAAGCCCCCGCGAAATTTAAGACCGCATCATCAGGAAAGTGCTGTTCGATTTTTTCGGCACTCTGCGGTCCCGTACCACTGCGCCAGTTTTGAAGAGTTCTCGCGACCGCGTCACCACCTGCACCATCTCGTAACCGCTTTTGCCCCAGTCCGTCCTTGGATTTTTGGAACGACGACTCGCCCAGCAAATCGAGCAACCAGTCAATCGCCTGCGGCACGGGTAATGTGAGTGTGTTGTTTTCTACATCCCAATTGGGCAGAAACCAAAATTCGCCACCTGGCATGCCCGCGTCAATCGGGCGCTGCCCCTGAACTCCAGCCAGACTCCAAAACGCCAAGCGACGCGCCATGCCAGGCACATACGAATAAGCCAGCACATGCCACAAAACCTGCTTCTCGCTGGCATTGCCCGTCCAGGTGTTCAGTTCCAGGTGTTTGTGAAAGTTGGCCCATTCCAGGATGTTGCCCCTGGCATCCTTGCATGCTTGCTCATCCATCTCCAGCGCTTCAAAAATGTCATCCAGAAGCAAACCTGTCCACTTGTTGTGATTTTGAAGTTCCATCTCCAAGTTTTTGAACCTCAACTTGTTCAGATCAGACCTGGGTTTCAGACCAAGACCGTCGCGAACGCCAAGAAGTGCACTTTCAAAAGAAGGAAGGATGGCCATGTGGAATGCTGTGTGGTTGATGAAAGCATGAATCATGCGTCATCAATCTACCTTCGCGCGATGAAAAATGTCGGACACCCCCCTCTTGGACCGGATGGAATGCCAGCACTGACGCACATCATGGGGTGTCGGGCATTTTTCCATGATTTTTTCCGTCTTTTTTGATTTACTCCACCCCATCGCATGCAGCACCGCATCCGAACTTGCCCGGGGAATCCCTCAACCCCAGGCTCGGAAATTTTGAGGATTTTTGGAGTAACGACATGAACATCACCAACTCGGCAGGCTGGCCCAGCAAGAACGACGGTCAAAAATCCGGCGGAGGTCGCGACAACGGCCCCAGCAGGAAGTAAGCAACCCACCGGCAGATGGTCGCATTCACGATTACCTGCCGGATGTTCCATTGGTCAAACGCCCGCAACATTTCTCAGCACCACACCATGTTCAAAACACTTATCACAGCGCTTCTTTTCCTGTCCCTGTTGGCGCTGACCGCCTGCGAATCAACCGGCCCCAAATACCGCAACGTCCGATCCTTCAGCGAGGGCCTGGCTCCCGTTCAGGCTCCAAGCGGCAAATGGGGATTTATCAACGAACACCAACAATGGGTGATCCAACCCCGCTTTGAAGATGCCCGTGAGTTTCAGAGCAACAAGGCCGCCGTCCGGCAAAACGGCAAGTGGGGATTCATCAACAAGCGCGGTGACTGGCTCTGACACCATCCCTCGCTATGAAATACTGCTCATGCAAGGAAATCAACGCCTTGGTCAAAGTGCTTGTCCGGAAGGGTTGGTTATTTTGTCGAGGCGGCAAGCACGGGAAATTGCGTGAGCCTTCCGGCAAGTTGATGCTGACCGTACCCAATTCGCCCAGTGATCACCGTGCGTTTTTGAACTTCAGACGCGATGTCTATCACGCGCTTGCGTCAGTTGGGCATCAGCGAACTCAGCACAGGGAATGCTGCGGATGACATCCCTCGTTCGCAGTGCCCTCCAAAAAACCTGCAATCTGAAGATCACTCCTTCAAATGGCAAGCTCCTGCCGCTGCCGGATGACAATCACCTGCACACCTTGGTAGGGCACGGACTCGGTCGAAACGGTGAAGTACAGCCGCCGCCCGTGCCAAAGTCCAGCATGGTGGTCACGGTGCGATTCTTTCCAAAATCAGGGTAAGTGTTGTGCGAAACCTGCAAGGGCGCGCGCTTTAACCCTGAAACGCAGGCCGTGACCTGGCGCGGGCTTGATCGCCCTATAGACGATGTATTCCCGCTGCTGTGCCCGAAGTGCGGTCGGAAAATCCGCCTGATTGCGTTCATTACCCACAGCGTCAATATCCGGCAAATACTTGGCCTCGTGGGGTTGAATTTCCTGTGCATTCTTGCGCATGGGCGGATTGACGCTACTATTAGCATAGCTGCTTGCGTATATTTAACGAGGGCTTGAGGCCCAAACAGTTCGTCACATGGCGCATGCAGGTGCAGCACCGCTCCAATGACTGAAATCATGAATGGTTTTAAAAAAGTCGAAACTATTTTTACAAGCTCGTTAAAATAGTCAGATGAAACGCTACCTCGATGATCTGATCGCCGCCGACTTGCAGCGCAAGCTGGTGTTTGTTACCGGGGCACGCCAAGTCGGCAAAACCACCCTGAGCCGGCAGTTGCAGGCCGCAGTAACCCCATCGCAGTACCTCAACTACGACGTGGCGGCCGACCGCGCTGTGATTGAGCGCCAAAGCTGGATGCCCGATGCGCAATTGCTGGTGTTGGACGAGTT
>JBGSRY010000391.1:0-5333 GCA_041737325.1 Rhodoferax sp.
GGTGGCTTTGCAAAAAACGTGCGGCCAAAAAGGGCAGGGCGCGCAGGGCAAACGTCACCGCCGCCATGGCCGCCAGCACGCCCAGCGCGTAGGGGGTGTCGATCATGGTTGCACCTCTTGGGCTGCAGACTTGGGCCACAACAGGCCGGCCACCACGCTCAAGGCAATGGCCACCAGCAGGGCTTGCGTGGGCATCGCAACCCAAGCCACGCTGTAGCTGACCACTGCCACCCAGAGCGGTGCGCTTGAATGGGCGCTGCGCCATTGCTCTACCGCCAGCACGGCAAACAACGCGGCCAGCGCAAAGTCCAACCCCACCAGGGTGATCTGTGCTTGCGCCCCAATCACCGCGCCCAGCAGCGTGCCCAGCACCCACCAACCCTGGTTGAGCAGCGCCACCGTCACCATTTGCCCGGCGCGCGTGCTTGCGGGCAGCGTGGTCAAGACCGAATAGGTTTCATCGGTCAACGCAAACACCAGGTACCAGCGCGCCCAGGGCTGGGTCGGTAACTTGTGCAGCAGCGACAGGCCGTAAAACATGTGGCGCAAGTTGACCACCAGCGTGGCCAAGGCGATCGTGGCCACGGGCAAACCGGCGGCCAGCATCGGGACCATCATGAACTGCGATGCCCCGGCATAGACAAAAACGCTGGCGCTGAGTGCCAGCCACCAGGGTGCGCCGGCCTGCACAAACAAAAAGCCAAACACCATGCCCAGCGGGATGTAGCCCATGGCCACGGGAACAGACAGTGACAGGACGGAAATCGCGCCGGTGGGTGCAGGCGCTGCGGTGGGGTTAGGACTCATGCGTGGATGGTTGGGGGGAACGGGGACAGGCTCTGAATGTAGCAGCCTGCAGACCCCTTGCGATGCATTCAAGGGTAGCTGGATAATGCCCAAAACCCCAAGGAGAATGCCATGTCATCTGCCCCCAAATCCCTCCCCATTGCCGTGCTGTTGTCAGGCTGCGGCCACCTCGACGGTGCTGAAGTGCGCGAAGCGGTGCTGACCTTGCTGGCGCTGGACCAGCACGGCGCGGCGTTTCAGTGCATGGCCCCGAATGCGCCGCAGTTTCATGTCATCAACCACGTCACGGGCGCGCCTGTGCCGGGGGCCACGCGCAATATTCTGGAAGAATCCAGCCGCATTGCCCGCGTGGGCCAGTGTCTGGATTTGGCACAAGCCAAGGTGTCAGACTACGCCGCGCTGCTGATGCCGGGGGGCTACGGCGTGGCCAAAAACCATTGTTCATTTGCTTTCAAAGGTGCGGATGCCGACGTGCGCCCGGACGTGGCGGCCTTTGTGCGTGGCTTTTTTGATGCGCATAAGCCCGTGGGCGCGATTTGTATTGCTCCGGCGCTGGTGGCTCTGGCGCTGCACCAAGCCAAAGACGGCGCGGCCATGACGCTGGGCAACGATGCCGGCTGTGCGGCGGCTTTGACGCAACTGGGTCAGCACAACCAAAACACACCCAATGCCCGTGAGGTGGTGATTGACGAAGCCCACAAGCTCATCACCACCCCAGCTTACATGTTTGACGATGCCAAGCTCAGTGACGTGTTTGTGGGCATTGAGCGCTGCGTGGCCGAGGTGCTCAAGCGCGTGTGACTGCGCTGTCACCCGTTGCAGCAGGTTGCGCCAGCACCACGCGGTTGCGGCCCAGTGCTTTGGCCTGGTACATGGCCGCATCGGCTTGCTGCAAGATGACTTCATGGTCGGGTGTGTCATTGGCCATCAGCGCGATGCCCATGCTGCAGGTGCAGTGGTGTTCGATGGTGTGGCTGGATTGGCCCGGCAATTCGGTGATGAATGCATAGGGTTCAGCCAGACTCAAGCGTATTTTTTCTGCAATCAATTGGGCTTGCTCGGTGGAGGTTTGCGCATCGGTATCCAGTGCACTGAGCATCACCACAAATTCGTCGCCGCCGATGCGGGCAACGGTGTCGACTTCACGAACACAGCTTTTCAGGCGCTTGGCCACTTCAACCAGCAGCAGGTCCCCCACCGCATGGCCATGGGTGTCGTTGAGCGGTTTGAAGTTGTCCAGGTCAAGAAACATGACGGCCCCAAAATGGCCGCTGCGCTTGTTGATGAGCAGGGTTTGGTTGATCCGGTCGGTTAGCAAACGGCGGTTGGGCAGGTCGGTCAGGGCATCAAAAAACGCCAGTTTGCGCACTTGCTCCTCCATCTCTTTGCGCACCGTAATGTCCGAGAACAGGGCCACATACTGCTGCGTGCTGCCATGGGCATCCTGCACCGCGCTGATGTTGAGTTGCTCGGGGTAAATCTGGCCATTTTTGCGCCGGTTCCAAATCTCGCCACTCCAGTGTCCCGTGCGCAGCAGGGTTTGCCACAAGTCTTCATAAAACGCGGTGTCTTGCCGTCCCGATTTAAGGATGCGCGGGTTTTGTCCCAGCGCTTCTTCACGGCTGTAGCCGGTGATCAGGCTGAAAGTGTCGTTGACATCCAGGATCGTGCCCTGCGCGTCGGTGATGGTGATGCCTTCATAAGCGTGGCTGAATACTTTGGCAGCCAGTTCCAGCTTGAGCTGAGCCTGTTTGGCCTGTGTCACGTCCTGGAACGAGCCGTACAACATGACCACCTGCTGCTGGTCATTCAATTGCACCTGCAAGCGGGCGGTGCATACACGGCTGGAGCCATCGGGTCGCACCACATGGAGTTCGGTTTCAACCGGCCCATACTGGTTTTTGGCGGTGTGGATCGCCTGGTACAGACGCTGCATATCGCTGGCCGAAAAATAGCGGGCTTGCCCGGCAATTGGCGGTGCCTCCGCGCTGGGTTCGAGCCCAAAGATGTGAAACATCTCGTCAGACCAAGAGACCTGGTCGGTGGCCATGTCCCACTGCCAACTGCCCAGGTGGGCGGCGGCTTCGGCCCGTGTCAGCATGGTGCGCTGGCTTTCCAGGGTGTGTTGCTGTGCGGCAAGGGTAGCCAGCAGGGTGTTGAAGCTGCCAATCAGTTCGCCAATTTCATCCTGGCTGGCGACAGCCAAGGGCTGCAGGTTTTGCCACGCGGTGCTGCGCTGCGCCAAGGCACGCACCGTTGCCTCAACCGGGGTCAACTGACGGCGCAGCATCAACCAAGTCAACAAGGTGGCCAACACGGTCAGCAGCAGGGTGGCGATGCGCATGCGCGTCTCCATGGCGCGAATCGGCGCAAACGCTTCTTCAACCGGCAGCACCACAGCCACGATCCAGCCGGTAGCCGCAACCACCTTGTCGGTGGCCAGTACCTCAATTCCGTGCGGATTGCGTAGCAGCTGGGTGCCATTAAAGCCAGATAAAAATCGGTCAATGGCCGGATGCTTACCGGGTGGTGGCAGCTGTTCAAAAATGCGGCTGTGGTCAGACGCGGTGATGACGCGCCGCTGTTTGGGGTCAATCAACAGGTAGCCGCCACTTGCGCCATAGTGGCCGTTTGAAATCATGTCCAGAAAGCTCGCACGGCTCAGGTCGGTGATGCCCACCAGCGCACCCAGTACCTGCCCCTGTGCATTGCGAATGGGCGCGGCCATGTTGACCAGTGGTTGTTTCAGGGCCCGCCCTGACACGGCTGAGCCGAAGCTGGGCAGCCCTTGCAGCAAGGCCGCACGGGCGTAATCGCGGTCCATAAAGTTCAACCCGACCCGGCCTGCCCCTTGTGGCAACTCGGCAATGGCTTGCCCCGTGGAGTTCAACACCATCACGCCGCCATTGAACGTGTCGTGCAGCGACAGCTGGATATTCAGATGGGTTTGCAATGCGTCGGCTGAGGTCATCAGTGGCGCATCGAGGTGTGCGGCCAGCTTTTCGAGCAACGTCAAACGGTTGTTCACATCATGCGCAATTTCATTGGACAACAGCGATGCGGCAGAGACTTGCTGCTGGCTCAGCATTTGCTGCAAATCGGTGCGCAGTTCGCGGCTGGCAAACAATGACAGGCTCCACAGACCCAGCACAAAAACAGCCAGCGTGAACAGCGTCACGCGGGTCTTGAGCGAATGGCGACGGAAGAAGTCAAACCGCATGGGGCAAATACTACGCGGAATTGCGCCGTAAAACTTGTTATTCTTGTTTGGAAGAAGCGTGTCGGTTTTCAGTCCACGCTTGGCCCACGCGCTGGTTTTGACACTTTTTGGAGACAACCCATGCATTCCATTTTTTACCAGTTGACACCTTTCTGGCTGGCACATGCCAAGCGGGTGAAATGAAGCATGTTTGCGTCTACTGCGGCTCCAGCCCCGGGCGCTTGGCTGGTTATGCGGAGGGTGCGCGCGCGTTGGGCCACGCGTTACTGGCGCGTGGTGTAGGGCTGGTTTATGGCGGAGCCAGCATCGGCCTGATGGGCATGGTGGCCGACACCGTGCTGGCCGGTGGCGGACGCGTGGTGGGGGTCATACCGCAGGCACTGGCGCGCAAAGAGGTGGCCCACGCTGGCCTTTCCGAGCTGATCGTCACCGCCAGCATGCACGAGCGCAAGACGCGCATGGCCGAGCTGTCAGACGGTTTCATTGCTCTGCCCGGTGGCATTGGCACGTTTGAGGAATTGTTTGAAATCTGGACCTGGGCGCAACTGGGCATGCACGCCAAACCGGTGGGGCTGCTCAACGTGGCGGGGTATTACGATGCGCTCATCACGTTTCTGGACCATGCGGCACACGAGCAGTTCATGAAACCGGCACAGCGTGCGCTGCTGAAGGTCGAATCCGACCCCGCCGCGTTGCTGGAGCGGTTTGCCAGCCACAAGGCGTTGGTCGGGCAACAGTGGCTGGCGGCTGGGCAGACTTGAGTTTTCTGATTTCTATGCAATAAATTGGCCTCTAGCCCTTGTATTTAAAGGGCTAACAGCTACCTTTAGAGTAGCAACTTATCCCAATATCGCCACCCCTTTGATTTGCGCAAACACCGCCTTGCCGGACTCCAAGCCGAGCGACTGGCAGGAGCGGTGCGTTACTTTGGCCAGCAGCGGTGTGCCCTGCGCGCTGAGCGCCACCATGACGTGACCGTTGCCCTGCGCGGCCAGTGCCGTCACGGTGCAGGGCAGGATGTTCAGGATGCTGGTGCCGGTTTGGTGTTGCAAGGTCAGGCTGACATCGCGCGCGGCCACGCGCACGCGCAGGCTCTGCCCCACGGCGCAATTCTGGCGCGGCAGCAGCAGGTCACCACCGGCAAAGCGCGTCAGCGTCAGGTGGTCGGCATCGTCATGCGACAGCACCTGGCAGCGCAGCACCGCACCGGCGCTGTCGTCCTGCGTCAGTGACAAGTCCAGCCGGGTCAATAGCTCGGCTGTGGGGCCTTGGGCGGTGACGCGGCCGCCGTCCAGCAGCACCAGGT
>JBGSRY010000394.1:0-4754 GCA_041737325.1 Rhodoferax sp.
ACCTGTTGCGTGATGAAGGTGAAGACGGCAGCAGTGGCAGTGTGGGCGGCGTGTTTCACTGCTTCAGCGAAGACGCGGCGGTGGCACGGCAAGCGCTTGACCTAGGCTTTTACATTTCGTTTTCAGGCATTTTGACTTTCAAGAGTGCACAAAACTTGCGTGACGTGGCGGCCCTGGTGCCTTTGAACCGGCTGCTGATCGAAACCGACAGCCCTTACCTGGCTCCGGTGCCACACCGTGGCAAAACCAACAACCCGTCGTATGTACCGCTGGTGGCGGCGCAGCTGGCACACATCAAGCAAGTACCGCTGTCAGAAATAGCCCGGGCTACCAGCGACAACTTTGACCAGTTGTTCAGTGGCGTGCGGGGCTAAGCATTGTGGTGATGTGTTTACGGCGCTTTTCCATGTTCTTTAAGGGCATCAAAAAACTGTGTTGCGCAGCCGCATTGCTGGCTGCTGCGGTTGCCCAGGCGGGCTCTTTTGATGATTTCTTTGCCGCCATCACCCAAGACGATGAAGCCAAAGTGGTGACCTTGTTGCTGCGCGGGTTTGATGCCAACACGGTGGATGCACACGGCAACTCCGGCCTGTTGTTGGCCACCAAGTTGTCATCGCTCAAGGTGGCCACGGTGCTGCTCACCTTGTCCAATGCCAAAGCCGAGGTGCGCAATGCGGCCGATGAAAGTCCGTTGATGCTGGCAGCCCTTCACGGTGAGCTCAAGCTGTGCACGTTGCTGATCAAAAAAGGGGCCGATGTCAACAAAACCGGCTGGGCTCCTTTGCACTATGCGGCCACCAACGGCCACGTTGAGGTGATGCAGCTGTTGCTGGACGAAAACGCCTACATCGATGCCGCTTCGCCCAATGGCACCACGCCGCTGATGATGGCCGCGCATTACGGCACTGAGGCAGCGGTCAAGTTGCTGCTGGAGGCGGGGGCTGACCCGCTGCTGAAAAACGACCAGGGCTTGACCGCGTTTGATTTTGCCAACCGCGCTAACCGCACGACTTCTGCAGCCATCATTTCGGCGTTTGTGCGGGCGCGTCAGCCCAAAGGCAGCTGGTAGAAATTTGGCTTCTGTCTCAAGGGGGGGAGCGTTGCAGCTCCGCCTGCAGCGCCTGGGCCAGCAGCGGGCCAAAGTGCTCAATTTCAGCCAGCGGTGCATAGCCATAGCCAATCACCAGCCCTTTCAGGTCATGGCGGCTGAGGCAGTAGCTTGACAGCGGGCGCACCACCAGACCCTGTTGGCGCAGCCGTTGGGCCAGCGCCCGGTCGTCCAGGGTGTTGGGCAGACGCAGACACAAATGCAGCCCCTGCTCGGCCCCAGTAATGCAGGCGTGCTTGCCCAGGCAGGGTTGCAAAGCGGTCAGCAGGCATTGGCGGCGCTGGCTGTAACTTTGCCGGGCGCGGCGCAGGGCACTGGCAAAGTGGCCCATGTCAATGAACTCTGCCAACGCCGCCTGCACCGGCATCTGGCCCGGGCGGTTCAGGTCGTAATGGGCGCGTTTGAAAGCTGCCGCCAGGTTTTTGGGCACCACCATGTAGCCCAGCTTCAGGCCCGGGTACAGCACTTTGGAAAACGACCCCAGATAAATCACCTGGCCTTGCGTGTCCAACCCGGCCAGCGATGAGATGGGCGGGCCGCTGAAACGGAATTCGCTGTCGTAATCGTCTTCCAGTACCCAGGCTTGGTGGCGGCGAGCCAGCGCCAGCAACTGCTGACGGCGCTCCAGTGACATCACGGCTCCGGTGGGGTACTGGTGTGACGGGGTGACGTAAATCAGTTTGGGCGGTGCAATTTGGTCTGCGTCTTGCGGCGCAAGGCCTTGGTTGTCTACTGCAATGCCGTGCAGGCGCAGGCCGGTGGCCATGAAGGCTTTGACGGCCCCCCAATAGGCCGGGTCTTCCAGCCAGACCGTGTCTTGCGGGTCGGCCAACAGTTGCGCACACAGGCTCAGGGATTCTTGTGTGCCGCTGGTGACCACAACCTGCTCAATGTCCACCGGCACACTGCGAAACACGCGCAGGTAGTCGGTGATGGCGCGGCGCAGTGGGCCGTAGCCACCGGCACTGCTGTAGTCCAGCATGTCGGGGTAGGCCATGCGCCAGTGCTTGTTTTGCAAGCGTTGCCATAGCGCCAGCGGAAAGGCGCTGAAGTCGGCAATGCCGGGGGTAAAGGGTTGCACCTCCAGGTCGACGGCACAAAACGTGTCGCTCAAGGCCTGGCCGCGTTGCGACAATTTTTCGGGCGCGGGGCAAGTGCGCAGGCCTTGTTTTTTGCTGCTTTGGGGCAGGTTCTGGTTGACATACGTGCCACTGCCGACCCGGCTGTCCAGATAGCCTTCGACCGACAACTGGTTCAACGCCGCCACCACGGTGTTGCGCGACATGTTCAGGTCCTGCATCAGGTCACGGCTGGAGGGCAAGCGTTGGCCCGCCTGCAGCTTGCCATTGAGGATGGTGCGACGCAGGGCCTCATAAAGCTGGCGGTGCAGTGGCAGTTTGCTGCGCGCCGCGAGCTGGTTGATTTCAGTCAGCAGCAGTTCAGATAGCATGGTGTGAGCTGGTGTCTAAATGGCACCTTGAGTTTGCCGGAAGTGGCCCTGATTGTGAACCAATTTCACCCCCACAATGGGCCATGAGCAAACCGGGTGGGGCGACACAGCCTGATGTCCTTGTTTGATCTGGAGCACCACATGAACGATAAAAAAGCGATGAATTTCAACGACCTGGAACAATGGCTCAACGAGCACCGGGTGACCGAGGTGGAATGCCTGGTACCTGACTTGACCGGGGTGGCCAGAGGCAAAATTTTGCCGCGTGCCAAGTTCACTGAAGACCGTGGCATGCGCCTGCCGCAGGCGATTGTGGCGATGGGCGTGACCGGCGAGTTCCCCGAGAGCGGGCCGTACTACGACGTGATCGACCCGACCGACAAAGACATGCAGTTGCGCCCCGACCCGAACACGGTGCGCATCGTGCCCTGGGCCACCGACCCCACAGCCCAGGTGATTCATGACTGTTTTGACCACCAGGGCAATTTGGTGCCATTCGCACCGCGCACGGTGTTGCGCCGGGTGTGTGACTTGTATGCGGCCGAAGGCCTGCAGCCGATTGTGGCCCCCGAGCTTGAGTTTTATCTGACCGCACGCAACACCGACCCCAACACGCTGCTCAAAGCCCCGATTGGGCGCAGCGGCCGCAGTGAGACCTCACGCCAGGCCTACAGCATTGATGCGGTGAATGAATTTGACCCCTTGTTTGAAGAAATTTACGATTTTTCAGACAAGATGGAGCTCAACGTCGACACCTTGATTCACGAGGTGGGTGCGGGGCAGATGGAAATAAATTTCTTTCATGCCGAACCCCTTGGGCTGGCCGACGAAGTGTTCTTTTTCAAGCGCACCGTGCGTGAGTCCGCGTTGCGCCACGACATGTACGCCACCTTCATGGCCAAACCGATTGCCGGCGAGCCGGGCAGTGCCATGCACGTGCACCAAAGTTTGCTGGACGTGGCCACGGGCAAAAATGTGTTCAGCAACCCGGACGGCACACCGTCTGAGATGTTCATGCACTACATCGGTGGTTTGCAGCGCTACATTCCGGCGGCCATGGTGCTGGTGGCTCCGTATGTGAACAGTTACCGCCGACTGAGCCGCAACACGGCCGCACCCATCAACATCGAGTGGGGTTACGACAACCGCACCGTGGGTATCCGATCGCCCATCTCCAGCCCAGCGGCGCGGCGGGTTGAAAACCGCGTCATCGGGGCCGATGCCAACCCCTATGTGGCCATGGCCATGACACTGGCCTGCGGCTACCTGGGTATCAAGAACAAAATCAAACCCAAGCCTGAGATGAAGGGCGATGCCTATTTGTCGCCCTATGCCTTGCCGCGCAGTCTGGGTGAAGCGCTGGACTGGTTGCGTCGCGAGTCTGATTTGCACGAGGTGCTGGGCAAGGAATTCATCACCGTCTACTCCGAGATCAAAGAGCTGGAATTTGACGAGTTCATGAAAGTGATTTCGCCCTGGGAACGTGAGCATTTGCTATTACATGTATAGCATATAGCCGTTTATATACAAGGGCTAGAGCCCAATTTATCTTATAAAAGGATTGACTTCATGAACGCTGCCGTTGATGCCAGCCCGCTCTCCACCCGCGACATCCAGGACCTGGACAGTGCCCATTTCATCCATCCTTTTACCGACCACGCCGATCTGGCCACGCGCGGCGCGCGGGTGATTGTTCGGTCTGAAGGCATTTATGTCTGGGACTCCGAAGGTAAAAAAATGCTCGATGCCATGAGTGGCTTGTGGTGCGTGAATGCGGGTTATGGCCGCAAGGAGCTGGCCCAGGCCGCCTACGACCAGATGATGACGCTGCCGTTTTACAACAGCTTCTTTCAAACCACCAACGTACCGGCCGTGAAGCTGGCCGCAAAGTTGGCATCTCTGGCACCCACGGTGGGCGACCGCAGCTTTGAGCACGTGTTTTACTCCAGCAGCGGCAGTGAAAGCAATGACTCCAACGTGCGCATGGTGCGCCGCTATTGGGATTTGCTCGGCCAGCCGCAGCGCAAAGTCATCATCAGCCGCCACAACGCCTACCACGGCAGCACCATGGCCGGGGCCTCGCTGGGCGGCATGAGTGGCATGCACGCGCAGGGCGATTTGCCAATACCCAACATCGTCCACATTGAGCAGCCGTATTTTTTTGAGAATGGCAAGCCGGGCGAGACGGCCGATGCC
>JBGSRY010000484.1:0-5694 GCA_041737325.1 Rhodoferax sp.
CCATGTCGCGCATGGCCATCCATTCGCGGCCGATCGAACCGCGCACCAGGTTCTTCGCCAGCAGTGCGAACACCACTGCAAAACTCAGGCAGAACAGGTACTTGTCGGCCGGCGTGTCGATGCTCCAGCCCAGCACGTTCAACGCCGCCACGTTCACCGAACCCGAGGATGAGTCGTTGGTGAACCACTTGATGCGCAAAAACATCCAGTCACTGAAGAACTGTGCCGCCAGTGTGGCCACAGCCAAATACAAACCTTTGACACGCAAGCTGGGCAAGCCAAACAAAATGCCAAACGCAGACGAACAAACGCCCCCCAGCACCAGCGCCAGCAGCAGCGGCATGCCCTCCACGCGCACAAAGAAGTTGAACGCGGCATAGGCACCCACTGCCATGAAAGCGCCGGAGCCAAGCGAAATCTGGCCACAATAGCCCACCAAAATATTCACCCCCAGCGCCGCCAGCGACATGATGACAAACGGGATCAAAATGGCACGGAACATGTACTCGCTGGTGATGAAAGGCACCACCAGAAATGCCGCTGCAATCAGCAGCAGCACCGCCACGCGGTCTTGCGTGATGGCAAAGATTTGCTGGTCGTCACGGTAAGTGGTTTTAAATTGGCCGTTTTCACGGTAGAACATGGTGATCTCTCGCTAAATTTATGATGTAAATTGAGGCTCTAGCCCTCGTATTTACTGAATAAGATGCTATGAAAATTAGACGCGATCAATGATCTTCTCGCCAAACAGCCCTTGTGGACGCACCAGCAAAAACATCAGCGCCAGCACATAGGCAAACCAGATTTCAATGCCGCCGCCCACATACGGGCCTAAAAAAACCTCGGACAACTTCTCGCCCACGCCAATGATCAAGCCGCCCACAATGGCCCCGGGCACCGAGGTCAAGCCACCCAGAATCACCACTGGCAACGCACGCAAGGCAACGGTGGTCAATGAAAATTGCACTCCCAGTTTGCTGCCCCAAATCATGCCGGCCACCAGCGCCACCACACCCGCCACACACCACACAATGAACCAGATGCGGTTCAGCGGAATGCCCACGCTTTGCGCCGCCTGGTGGTCGTCGGCCACCGCCCGCAAGGCACGCCCGGTGACGGTTTTCTGGAAAAACAGGGTCAGCAAAGCCACCAGCACCGCCGCAATCAAGGCGGCATACAAGTCTTCTTTGTTGAGCAAAATACCGCCTTCAAACACGCTCTCGAAAGCCATGATGGGGTCTTTTGGCATGCCAATGTCAATTTTGTAGATGTCACTGCCAAACAGGGTTTGCCCAATGCCATCCAGGAAGTAACTGATGCCCAGGGTGGCCATCAGCAAGGTGGTGGCTTCCTGGTTGACCAGGTGACGCAAGGCCAGGCGTTCAATCAGCCAGGCCACCCCAAACATCACCACGCCCGCGCCGATGAAGGCCAGCAGATTGGCCACAAAAGCGTTGTCCAACCCGGTGTACAGCGGTATCCATTCGGCAAACCGCGCCATGGCCAAGGCCGCAAACAGCACCATTGCGCCCTGGGCAAAGTTGAACACGCCAGATGCTTTGTAAATCAACACAAAGCCCAAGGCCACCAGTGAATACAACATGCCGGCCATGAGGCCGCCGAGCAAAGTTTCTAGAAAAAATCCCATAACTATTGACTCCCCCCTGTTGCTTGCTCACTTCGTGTAGCCGCATCCCCCCCCGAGGGGGCGATGCCAGTGGCCTGGCAAAGCCAGTTCCACGGCATCCACGGCTTGGCTTTGCCAGCACGCTGGCGTATCAGATTTAAATAGCTTATTTTTTGTTGCATGTTCAGTGACCGGTTCCTAAATAAGCGCTGATCACTTCTTCGTTGTTGCGAACTTCGTCGGGCGTGCCGTCGCCAATTTTTTTACCGTAGTCCAGCACCACCACGCGGTCGCTGATGTCCATCACCACCCCCATGTCGTGCTCGATCAGCACGATGGTGGTACCAAACTCTTCGTTCACATCCAGCACAAAGCGGCTCATGTCCTGCTTTTCCTCGACGTTCATGCCGGCCATCGGTTCGTCCAGCAGCAGCAGTTGCGGCTCCATCGCCAGCGCGCGGCCCAGGTCGACGCGTTTTTGCAAGCCATAGGGCAGCTGGCCCACCGGGGTTTTGCGGTGTGCCTGAATCTCTAAAAAATCAATGATGTGCTCAACAAATTCGCGGTGCTGTTCTTCTTCGCGCTGTGCCGGGCCAATACGCAGGGCCTGCAAAAGCAGGTTGCTTTTGATGCGCAGATTGCGTCCGGTCATGATGTTGTCGATCACGCTCATGCCCTTGAACAACGCCAGGTTCTAGAACGTGCGGCCAATGCCCATGGTGGCCACCTGGTGGCTGTTCATGTGACTGAAGGTCTTGCCGCGAAAGGTGATCGACCCGTGCTGCGGCGTGTAAACGCCATTGACGCAATTGAGCATGGAACTCTTGCCTGCACCATTGGGGCCAATGATCGCGCGCACTTCATGCTCACGCACATTAAAGGAGATATCGGTCAGCGCTTTGACACCACCGAAGCTTAAAGAGATGTTCTTGACATCAAGAATCACCTCGCCGATTTGTTTGATTGCCATGGGGTTTTCTTGATTAGCTTCAGGCCGCAGCCTTGACGGGGGTGAACAGCTTGGCATCGTCAATGCGCAGCGTGGCGCTCACTTTGCCGGTGCGGCCATCTTCAAATTTGACCTGGGTTTCAACGTATTGTTGGGTTTTGCCACCGTACAGCGCATCAATCAGCACATCGTATTTTTCAGCAATGAAGCCGCGCCGGACCTTGTTGGTACGCGTCAACTCGCCGTCATCGGCATCAAGCTCTTTGTGCAGCACCAAGAAGCGGCTCACCTGGCTACCCGCCAGCAGCGTGTCTGCGCTCAAATCCGCATTGACTTTTTCAACACATTCCTTGATGAGTTGGTAGACCTCTGGCTTTTGCGCCAGGTCGGTGTAACCGGCATAGGGCAGGTTGCGGCGTTCGGCCCAATTGCCCACGGCTTCAAAGTCGATGTTGATCATCACGCACACTTTTTCACGCCCATCCCCATAGGCCACGACCTCTTTGATGTGGGGGAAGAATTTGAGTTTGTTTTCAACATACTTGGGCGCAAACATGGCCCCGTCAAACGCCCCGCCTTTGATGCGCCCCACGTCTTTGACGCGGTCGATGATCTTGAGGTGACCGTGGGCATCCAGAAAACCAGCATCACTGGTGTGGTACCAGCCATCTGCCGTGAGCACTTCAGCGGTGGCCTCAGGGTTTTTGAAGTAGCCCTTGAGCAGGCCGGGTGACTTGACCAGAATTTCGCCGTTGTCCGCTACCTTGATCTCCACGCCCTTGCACGGCACACCCACAGTGTCGGCACGGGCTTCGTTGTCTGGTTGCAAACAAACAAACACAGCGGTTTCGGTGGAGCCGTAAAGCTGCTTCAGGTTGACACCAATTGAGCGGTAAAAACTGAACAAGTCCGGCCCAATGGCTTCCCCTGCCGTATAGGCCACGCGCACCCGGCTAAAGCCCAGGTTGTTGCGCAACGGGCCATAGACCATGAAGTTGCCCAGGGCGTACAGCACGCGATCAACCAGACCCACGCTTTTGCCGTCCATCAAGGTCGGCCCAACCCGCTTGGCCACGCTCATGAAATAGTGAAACATGTTGCGTTTGAGGGCTCCGGCATCTTCCATGCGGATCATCACGCTGGTCAGCAAGCCTTCAAACACCCGGGGCGGCGCAAAGTAATAGGTGGGGCCAATTTCTTTCAGGTCGATGCTCACGGTGGCGGCCGACTCGGGGCAGTTCACCACATAGCCGCAGCTCAGCCACTGCGCATAAGAAAAAATGTTTTGCCCGATCCAGGCCGGAGGCAAATAAGCCAGCACGTCTTCGACGTGGGTCAGCTTGTCAACCTGCTCCTGGTCTTCGGCAAAGGCAAACGACACCTCAGCGTTGTTGATGGGGAACACACACTCTGGGGCGGCAGCATCCTGGTACAACGCAATGGGTACCGCACCGAGCGCCTGCACCGCCAGCATGGTGGCGTAAAGCCGAGGCCGGTTGGCCCCGATCACGACCATGTGGTCATGCTGACGCAAACCCGCCTGATGCAGGCCGCAGGCCAGCTGCTCAACCATCGCAGCCATGTCGGCCCAGGTGAAAGCCTGCCAAATGCCGTATTCTTTTTCGCGCATGGCCGCGTCGCCCGGGCGCTGCGCAGCGTGGCTTAAAAGCAGTTGTGGAAACGTCGTTTGCATCTCAGCCCTTTGTCTTCAAATCAGTGCCCGCTGGGCCGCTTCAGGCCAGCAGGTAAGGCCGAATAATAAGACTCAGTTTGACGTTATGTTGTCGTTTGAACGACAATTGAAAGCGTTACAGGTAGGTGTTTTCCCTGCACCTCTTGCCCGAAAACCATCCCCATCAAGGCCGTGATGATGAAAACCGAAAGTCTTTTATTTCAAAGGCGCAGGCCCCTTTCGCCGGTCGAACTTGAGGTGATTCCGTGGCTGAAATTACTCAACAGTGATGAGCGTCAGCGTGCGGTAGAAGACCTCAAAATCACCGATGCGCTACCGGGTGATTTTCTGTGCCGTACCGGTCGGCCTGTGACCTACTGGTTTGGCGTGGTGGACGGTTTGCTGAAGATGAGCAGCGACAACGCCGAGGGACAAACCATGACGTTCACCGGTGTGCCGCCCGGGGGCTGGTTCGGTGAAGGTACAGCCTTGAAACATGAGGCCTACCGCTACAACATCCAGGCTTTGCGCAAGAGCCTGGTGGCGGGTCTGCATGTGGACACGTTTCACTGGTTACTGGATCATTCGATTGGCTTTAACCGCTTTGTAATGAACCAGCTCAATGAACGCCTGGGGCAGTTCATTGCGGCGCGTGAAATTGACCGCATGACCAACCCGAATATCCGCGTAGCGCGCAGTTTGGCGGCGCTGTTCAACCCGGTGTTGTACCCGGGGCTGGGGACGGTGCTGCGCATCACGCAGCAGGAGTTGGCTTACCTGGTGGGCTTGTCACGCCAGCGGGTCAATGAAGCCCTAACCACGCTGGCCGATGCCAATGCCATTGCCGTGGAATACGGCGGCCTGCGCGTGCTTGATTTGCAGGCCCTGCGCAGCCAGATTTTTTGACCCGGTTGCAAGCGTTGCAGATCAGGCCGAAAAGCTCGAGCCACAACCGCAGGTGGTGGTGGCGTTGGGGTTTTTGATGACAAACTGCGCGCCCTGCAGGTCTTCTTTGTAGTCGATTTCTGCACCGACCAAATACTGGTAGCTCATGGCATCAATCAACAAAGACACACCGTTTTTGGTCATGGTGGTGTCGTCTTCGTTGGTGATTTCATCAAACGTGAAGCCATACTGAAAGCCCGAGCAACCGCCGCCTTGCACAAACACCCGCAGCTTCAAATCTGGGTTGCCTTCTTCGGCAATCAGGTCAGCCACCTTGGCCGCAGCACTGTCGGTGAACAGGATCGGGGCCGGCATTTCAGTTTCAATTTTTTCAGCAACAGCGCTCATGAAAATCACTCCAGTAAGTTGAACAGGTGAATGCTACAGTAAATAGCTCAAGTATTACATCAGTGGTTATTTGCCGCCAATTTGAGTGTGGGTTTTTCGTCGGCATCTGGCCCCATTTGCTCCCCCACCAGCGGACAAAGTCTACCGGCCACC
>JBGSRY010000493.1:0-4842 GCA_041737325.1 Rhodoferax sp.
GCATGGGGCCGATCGAGGCCATGGTGGTGATGGAGCAACTGGGAGCCGCGCTGGTGCTGGAGCCCTTGACGCAGTGCCTGATCAGCGCCGCCGTGCTGAGCCAGTTTGCGCCAGCGGCCGTGCAAGCCCAGTGGCTGCCACGCGTCGCCTCTGGGCAGGCGCTGGTGGTGCTGGCACAGCAGGAGCGGAGCAACCGCTACCGGCTTGACACTTGCAAGGCAAATGCGGCTCTAGCCCATACAGAATATCAGCTAACAGCTACAAAAAATATAGTACCCGCCGGTGACCAGGCTGATGCTTACCTGGTGCCTTCGATGCTGGACGGCACGCTGGCACTGTTTCTGGTGGAGCGCAGCGCCGCCGGGGTCAGCACCCGTGGCTATGGCACGCAAGACGGCAGCCGCGCCGCCGACGTGACGTTGGACAACTCGCCAGCCACCCTGCTCACCCGCGACGGCACAGCCGCACTGGAACTGGCGGTGGATGTGGGCATTGCCGCCGCCTGTGCCGAAGGTGTGGGCGTAATGGACAAGACGCTGCTTCTCACCGCCGACTACCTCAACACCCGCAAGCAGTTTGGCGTGGCCATCGGCAGCTTTCAGGCGTTGCGCCACCGCGTGGCCGACATGAAGATGCAACTGGAACTGGCCCGCTCCATGAGCTACTACGCCAGCCTGAAGCTGAGCGCCCCCGCGCCAGAGCGCCGCGCCGCACTGGCCCGCGCCAAAGTGCAGTTGGGCCAGTCGATGCGGTTTGTCGGCCAGCAGGCGGTGCAATTGCACGGCGGCATTGGCGTGACGGACGAGTACATCGTCAGCCACTACTTCAAGAAACTCACCCAGCTGGAATTGACATTTGGCGACACCCTGCACCACCTGGGCGAGGTGTCAGCACGCATGACCGAAACCGCTGGGGTGTTTGCCTGATGTAAGGCCCGCCTTCACCAGCCTTACTCAGCCTCACGCACGCGCAAAAACGACGCAAAGCGCGGCAGGCCGCGCAAGGTGCGGTCACGGTAGCGGTAAGTCACGATGGAGCCAACGGGCGGGGGCGATTCGCGCTGCGCGTCGGTGAACCCCGTGCCCAGTGCAAAACGCTGTCCGTCGGGCAGTTGCAGCAGCAAAGCCCCCAAGCGACCCGCGTTTTTACCTTTGCCGGCCAAGTGCGCCACCACGCGGGCCTCTTCGTCGGGCTGCAGTTTCAGCTTAAGCAAGGCATCGCTGCGCCCCGGTGACCACAAGGCATTGGCGCGGTGCAGCACCAGGCCTTCGCCACCTGCTTGGGCGGTTTGCTTCAGCAATTGATTCAGCGTTTTCGCGTCCGGCACGGTCTGTTGCGGCACCGCTTGCAGCCAGGGCTGATTCACCTGCGCCAGCAGCGCCGTGATGCGCTGGGCGCGATCAGAAAAACCACCCGCCGCGCCCGGCAAGTCAAAAATCATGTAGCGCACGTCGCGCCAGTCAGCGTCTATCGGCTGCTGGCGGCGCACCGTGCCAGAGAGTTCGTCAAAGCGACCCCGGCCCAGCCACAACTCGCCATCCAGCTTTGTGGCGGGCAAAGCCACCGTGAACCAGGCCGGTGCCGCAATCGGTAAGCCACTGCGAAAGCGCAACACCTGGCCGTCCCAAAAAGCGCGCACCCCGTCGAGCTTTTCGCTCACCAGATAAGCGCTGGGACTGTGGCCCGCCGTCCACAACTTGGCATGCATCAAGGCGGGCTGGGATGAGGCGCTGGCCTGCAACACCACCGGGGTTGCAACGGCTGCATAAGCCGTGCTGGCGAACAAGCCACCCAGAACGATGCACAACGGTCGGACACAGCCGCCAACTTGTTTTTGATTCACCATTTAGTCCCCAAAAAAATTGAGCCGCGCTGCTCAACAGCGTTCAATTCGCGCATGGATTCGTCAACCCTGCGCATAAAGCTGGTGAATGACGGCCCGAACCTGCGCCGCTGCTGTGGCATCAAGTTTGCCTAAAGCAGAGCCCAAGCGCGACCGGCTGATGGTGCGAATTTGATCAACAGCCACCTCACTGGGACGGCCATCACAGTCGCACGCCACCCGGCTGGCCCAAAGGGGGTGCAACTGGCTGGTAAGCGGGCACACCACCACCGTTTGAAGGCGCTGGTTCATGGCATCCGGGCTGACCACCAACACCGGGCGGCTCTTGGTGATCTCGCTGCCACGTGTGGGGTCAAGGTCGGCCCAGTACAGGCCATAGCGTTGTACCGGGGCCAGACGTTTGCTCACCATTTCAAGTGATCCAGACCATCCGCCACCGCGCCTTCACAGTCGCTCCAGTTTTCTTGCGCTACGGCCATCTCGGCAAAGGTTTGATCCAGCGACAACTTGGGGCTGTCCACACCGCGTAGCAAAATACCCTCAGGCAATTCTGCCAATACCAAGGCCTCTGAAATACCGTATTTGCGCAACAAATCACGCGGCAAACGAATTCCGCGCGAATTGCCTATAGCCACCAACTTGATATCACGGGTAAGGGTAGAACTCTGCATGCTCATGCTCCAAAATGTAATTACAGTAATTACTTATTGTAGAAAATCAGTTGCACAAGTCAACCGCTCACGCCACCAGCCGCGACGACCGGGGCACGTGGGCCATCAAGAATTCCATCTGGTCGGCCAGAATGCGGCGGTTGCGCAAAATAAAGTCTTCCCACAAGCTGGGCACGTAGGGGGTGTAGAGCAGCGGCATGTGCGCCTGCTCGGGCGTGCGGTGGCTTTTGTGGTGGTTGCAGGCACGGCAGGCGGTCACCACGTTCATCCAGGTGTCAATGCCGTTTTGCGCAAACGGAATGATGTGCTCACGGGTCAAGTCGGCCTCTGGAAACAGCTCACCGCAATAGGCGCACAGGTTGCGGTCACGGGCAAACAACTTGCTGTTGGTCAGGCCCGGGCGCAGTTCAAACGGGTTGATGTTGGGCACACCCCGGGTGCCAATGATGCTTGACACCGTGATAACCGACTGCTGCCCGGTGCGCGCGTTGTGCCCCCCGTGAAACACCGCCACCTGGTGGCCCATTTCCCAGCGCACCTCTTGGGCAGCGTAATGGATCACCGCTTGTTCCAGCGAAATCCACGATTGGGGCAACCCCTGGGCTGACAGCTTCAAGACTTTCAAAACACGACTCCTGAAAAAAAGACGTTATCCGAACGAATCCAAAACCTTTGCGCGCAAATCAGATGCGCGCCACCTTGGGCAGACGGGAGCGCATCTGGGACACAATATACATCTTTTATAAGACATTTTGACTTCAAGCCCTTGAATCATCTGCGCAATACGCTATCAAACTCATAACAAACCATGAAGATTTTCAGAGGCTTCAAGCACCCCGGCATGGCCCCCGCCTGCGCCCTGACGATTGGCAATTTTGACGGTTTGCACCGCGGCCACCAGGCCATGCTGAGCCTGCTCAAAGGCGAGGCGCAACAGCGTGGCGTGCCCAGTTGCGTGCTGACGTTTGAGCCCCATCCGCGCGATTTTTTTGCTGCCCTCACCCACAACCCCAGCCTGGCCCCGGCGCGGGTGGGCACGCTGCGCGACAAGCTGTGCGACCTGGCCGCCTGCGGCGTTGACCAAACCGTGGTGCTGCCGTTTGATGCCCGGCTGGCCAATTTGTCGCCCCAGGCTTTCATCGACACCGTGCTGCTGCAGGGCTTGGGCGCACGCTATGTGCTGGTGGGGGACGACTTTCGTTTTGGCCAACGCCGCGCCGGTGACTACACCCTGCTGGACGCGGCGGGCACGCAGCAAGGCTTTGACGTGGCGCGCATGAACAGCTACGAGGTGCATGGCCTGCGGGTGTCGAGCTCGGCGGTGCGCGAAGCCTTGGGGCAAGGGCGCATGGCCGATGCCAACCGCCTGCTGGGTCACCCGTACCGCATCTCGGGCCACATCGTGCATGGTCGCAAACTGGGCCGTACCCTGGGTTTCAAGACCATCAACCAGCGCTTTGCCCACTGGAAGCCCGCCGCCAGCGGCATTTTTGCCGTGCTGGTGTACGGCCTGGGGGCTCAACCCCTGCGCGGCGTGGCCAACCTGGGCGTGCGCCCGTCGCTCGACCCGCGTGATGTCAACGGGGGCCGGGTGCTGCTGGAAACCCATTGCCTGGACTGGCCTGCCGAGTTGGGCGCTGAAGGTGCTTACGGAAAAATCGTGCGGGTGGAATTGCTGCACAAACTGCATGACGAACTCAAATACGAATCGCTGCACGCGTTGACGGCAGGCATCCAACAAGACTGCCAGGATGCCCGTGCCTACTTTGCGGCGTAGCCCTTAGTCCAGCGCAACCCACAGCCGTTACAGTCCGGCCTCACTGGCCCCAACCCACAAAGCACATGTCCGCATCCAACCACTTGCCCGCCGCCGACCTGAATGAGCGCATCACCAACCTTGAAATCAAAGCCAGCTTCACGGAAGACCTGGTCGACAAGCTCGACCTGATCATCACCCGCCAACAGGATCAAATTGACCTGTTGCTGCAAGAGCTGCGCTGGCTGCGCCAGCAGGCCCCGGAAGCGGGCCCGGCTGCGGCGCGCAACCTGCGCGACGATTTACCCCCCCATTACTGATTCCCCCTGAACCCATCAGGGTCACCCGTGCCAGGGCACTTGAAGGTGAAATAATCCGGGCTGTTTTTATTCAAAGGAATTTTCAGCATGAGCGACGTACAACAACGCATTGACGACCTGGTCAAACACAATGACATTTTGCTGTTCATGAAGGGCACGGCCAGCTTTCCGCAATGCGGTTTTTCCGGCCGTGCGGTGCAAATTTTGAAGGCCTGCGGGATTGACCCCAAAGCCATCAAAACCGTGAATATT
>JBGSRY010000502.1:0-1629 GCA_041737325.1 Rhodoferax sp.
GGCATCAGCCACAACCCGCTCGAATCCACCACCAGCGACGACATCCAGCTGGCGGTAGAAACGTTCAGCCATGTGCTGGCACAACTGGCGGCCGATGCCGCACCGGTTTAGGCCGGGCGCACAGCCAGCAGGCATCAAGCCATTTTTTCACCCCGCAGCACGCCATCGGATCTTTCAAAACCATGACCACCTACAGCCAACTCGATGCCTGGATTGACGCGCACTTTGACGAACAAGTGCGCTTTTTGCAGGAACTCATCAAAGTGCCCACCGACACGCCACCGGGCAACAACGCGCCGCACGCCGAACGCACCGTTGAGCTGCTGGCGGCCATGGGCATTGCCGCAGAAAAACATCCCGTGCCAGCCGCACAGGTGCAAGCCGCCGGTCTGCAAAGCATCACCAACCTGATCGTGCGCCACCGCTACGGCCCCGGCGGCAAAACCATTGCCCTGAACGCGCATGGCGACGTGGTGCCCCCGGGCGAGGGCTGGACGCACGACCCCTATGGGGCCGAGGTGGTGGACGGCCAGCTTTATGGCCGCGCCAGTGCCGTGAGCAAAAGCGACTTTGCCACCTTCACCTTTGCCATGCGCGCGCTTGAAGCAGTGGCCCAACCCCAGCGTGGCAGCATTGAGCTGCTGTTCACCTACGACGAAGAATTTGGTGGCGAGCTCGGCCCCGGCTGGCTGCTGAACCACAAGCTGACCCAGCCCGACCTGCTGATTGCCGCCGGGTTCAGCTATGAAGTGGTGACCGCGCACAACGGCTGCCTGCAGCTGGAGGTGACGGTGCACGGCCAAATGGCGCACGCAGCGATTCCAGAATCGGGTGTCGACGCGTTGCAGGCGGCGGTGCACATTTTGACGGCCTTGTACACACAAAACACAGCATATCAATCAGTCAACTCAAGCGTGCCCGGCATCCGCCACCCGTCTTTGAATGTGGGCCTGATCCAGGGTGGCACCAACACCAATGTGGTGCCTGGAAAAGTCAGCTTCAAACTTGACCGACGCATGATCCCGGAAGAAAACGCCGCTGAGGTCGAAGCCCACTTGCGGCAGTTGATCACCCACACCGCCGCCAACTTGCCCGGCATCAGCGTGGATGTCAAACGCATCCTGCTGGCGCAGTCCATGCAACCCTTGCCCGGCAACCTCCCGCTGGTACAAGCCATCCAGACCCACGGCAAAGCGGTGTTTGGCCAGGACATTCCCGCCATGGGCACGCCGCTGTACACCGACGTGCGTCTGTTTGCCCAGCACGGCATTCCCGGTGTGGTCTATGGGGCCGGGCCGCGCACGGTGCTGGAGTCGCACGCCAAACGCGCCGATGAACGGCTGGCGCTTGAAGACCTGCGCCGCGCCACCCAGGTGATTGCCCGCACGCTGCATGACGTGCTGACAGGGGTGCAGGTTTAGCCGCCAGCGCTACCGCGCATCGACTTGTGCAACACCGCCAGCACGGTGTTCAGGTCTTCAATCGGCACTTGCCCTGGGGCCGAGGACGCGGCACCCACGGCAAAAGTCAGGGCCGAGCCAAACACGCCGCCCACCAGGCGCGTGACCGCGCCCAGCGGCCCCATGGCCATGCTGATCAGCGGGATGCGCAGCTTTTGGCTGGCGGCGC
>JBGSRY010000532.1:0-9502 GCA_041737325.1 Rhodoferax sp.
ACCGAACGATTGCAATCCAAAGATCACCGATGGCCGCCCCGACTCAACCCGCGCCTGGTGGATACCCAGCAACTTGCCGCGCGCCAATTGACCCTGCACCAGCACCACGTCGAGCAAGGCCGCATCCAGCGCGTTGACCGCTGCTTGCATTTGCGCGCGCGAGGTGAACAGCACCAACGCACCGTGTGGCACGTCACGCAAGTCAGCCAGCAAAGCGGCCACCACCTCAGCGGTGTAGGCCTCGACCTGGCGCGCGTCTGCGGTGGTGTCGGCCACGATCAACTGGCCTTGCTGGCGGTAGTCAAACGGGCTGTCCACGGCCAGCGTGCTGACATGCGGCACATCGGCCAGACCGGTTTCGGCCAGAAAGAAATCAAAACTGCCACAGGTGGTGAGCGATGCGGATGTGACCACGGCCCCGCGCACCTGCGCCCAGACATGGCGGCGCAACAGATCCCCGGAACAATCGGGCAGGCATGGGCACTGAGCTGCACCAGGCCAGAACGGGTGTCTGACTTGAGCCACTTGGCCAGCGGTGGCTCGCTGCTTGAGAGCCACATGGCACTGGTGGACACCACCGCGTTGACCTTGGGCGCAAGTGGCCCGAGTTTGGCGTACTGGGTGGCCCACTGAGCCGCCTGTGACGGGTCTTCTTTGGCCCGCAGTTTGAGTTCTGCGCCCAGCGCTTCCAGGGCATCTGACAAGGCTGTGGCGTGGCCATGGATGAGCTTGAAGGGCTCCAACATGGCATCCGGCACCACACCTTCTTTGAAGCGGTGCACCACGTCATAGCTTCTGGTCTGGCCACGCAAAAATTCCATGGTCAGGCGGCTGGCTTCCAGCAGCCCGGTCTTGAGCTGCTGCGCCAGAGTGGTCACGTCTTGCGCCAGCACAAAACCCATTTTGTCGGCCACTTCGATCAGGATTTTAGGCAACTTGTCCAGCCAGCGCAGGCCGCTCAAGTCCATGGCGCTGGAAAACTGGTCCAAGGCCACCGCTGGCAGGTGGTGGCCTTCGTCAAATACCACCAGGCAGTTGTCCAGCTCGGGCAGGGCTTTCATGCCCAGCGATGCCAGAACCAGGTCATGGTTGGCCACAATCACTTGCGCCTGCGCCAGTTGCATGCGCGCCTGGTAATAGCTGCAGCCACCAAAGCGTGGGCAATGGCGGGCGGTGCAGGTGTGGCGTTCAGCCGCCACCGTGCCCCAGTCGGAGGCCTCAGGCTGCTCGGCCAGGCTGTCACGGTCACCGTCCCATTTGCCCGTGGCCAGGCCACTGGCCAGGGTGTCATAGAGCTGCATGCGCCGCTCTATCGGGTCTTGCCAGGGCTGTCCTTTGATGGCTTGGGCAGACTTGAGCGGCACGGCAGTGGGCTCGTCGTCGTCGCCCTCGAACATGTCCACGGCTTCACCACCGCCGACCAAGCGTTCGAGTTTGAGTTTGCAAACATAGCGGCCTCGTCCTTTGGCCAAGGCGAACACAAACGGTGTGTCAAGCACAGCTGCCAATGCGGGCAGGTCTTTGGTCATCAACTGTTCTTGCAGCGCCACCGTGGCGGTGGACACCACCACCCGGGTTTTGCGCGCCAGCGCCATGGCCACGGTGGTGGACAAGTAAGCGGCAGATTTGCCAACACCCGTGCCGGCTTGAATCACCGTGACGGCACTTTGCGGCGTGGCTTGTTCGCCCAGGTTGATGTCTTGCAATGCCGTGGCAATGCGCGCAGCCATGTCACGCTGCCCGACACGAGCGCAAAAACCTGGTGTGGCTGCCACCACTTGGTCAAACGCCGCCAGCGCGATAGAGGCCAAATCGGGATCACTCAATCAGACACCTCTGATGCAAGCCAAACGAACGCAGTCACAAAGCAGCTCCCAGATAACGAAAAAGGGCTGAAAAGCACATTGCTTTTCAGCCCCTTGAATCGATGGTCGGTGTGAAAGGATTCGAACCTTCGACCACTTGCACCCCATGCAAGTGCGCTACCAGGCTGCGCCACACACCGAAGCCCGTGATTATAACCACAGCGCATGCCAAATTCAGTCAGCATCCACCAGTAATTCACGAATGGCAAACAATTCCTGGCGAACCTGATGCAACGGGTCATCGCTGGGAAAGACGGAATCGGGAAAATCGGCATCGGTATCAAAGCCGAGCATCGAGTCACTGACTTCAATCACTTCCATGCCATCCAGCAACACTTCACCTTGGTGTTTTTTGTCGCGCTCCAACTGCAGCAGTTCCTGCATCTTGTTGCGTGCGCCACTGATGGTAAAGCCCTGGTCATAAAGCAAGTCGCGGATGCGGCGGATCATGAGGACTTCATGGTGCTGGTAATAGCGCCGATTGCCACGCCGCTTCATGGGCCGCAGCTGGGTGAATTCTTGCTCCCAATAGCGCAGCACATGGGGCTTGACACCACACAGATCGCCCACTTCACCGATGGTGAAATAACGCTTGGCAGGAATGGAAGGGAGAGGATTCTCCATAAAAATCAACGCGATAGACCGTAAAGCTGCGAGGTTACTCTAAGAAGTCCTCGTCTGTAAAGGCACTTCTATCAATTCAGTGGCAAAACGCAATTACGACCGCTTTGCTTGGCTTCATAAAGCTGGGCATCGGCTTCTTTGATGAGTTTGTCGGCCTGGTCAAGCGTGCTGCTGCAGAACAGTCCGGCAGAAAAAGTGACCGAAAACGTGCCCCCCTCAACCGCATGCTGGATGCCACTGAAATCATGGCGTATGCGGTCCAGAATTTCAAATGCCTGCGCTGCCTCCACACCCGGCAACACCAGCAAAAATTCTTCACCACCGTAACGCCCCACCAGATCCGTGGCGCGCAGGCGCAGTTTCAACAACCAGGCCAGGCTGCGCAGCACCTGATCACCTGCGGGGTGACCATAGGTGTCGTTGACCGTCTTGAAATGGTCAATGTCGATCATGGCCACGGTCATGGGCTGCGCGTGGGCGCGCGCTTCGTGCAAGGCGGCGTTCAAGCGCTCCTTGATGGTGCGGTGGTTATAAAGACCGGTCAGGCCATCACACTCCATGGAGCGGCGCAGGGTGCGGTAGCGCTCAATTTTGCTTTTGACGACGGCATTGAGCAGCACCGGGTTGAAAGGCTTGGTCAAAAAGTGGTCGCCGCCCAGACGCAAGGCATCTACTTGCAAAGCCATGTCGCCGTCACCCGACAAGTACACCACGGGTGTCGAAAGAAACTCGGCATGCTGGCGGATGATGCGTGTGGCTTCCACACCGGTGCAGTCGGGCATGTACATGTCCATCAGTACCAGGTCAGGTTCAAACTGACGCATGCCCGTGAGCACATCGGCCGGGTTGGATACCGCGAAGCTTGTCATGCCGCCTTTGCCGATGGCGATTTGGATCGATTTGCTGGCGGTGGGCGAGTCTTCAACAATCAACACCCGGTAAGGTGATTCGGTTGCGGTGCTGCACAAATCAATCAGTTTGCCCAGCACCAGGGCCGTCGATGATTCGACCGAAAAACAATAATCGGCTCCCGAACGCAGCATGTCTTTAAAACTGTTGAAGTCATCCTGCGCCAGATAAGCAATCAACTTGGTAGCCGAAAAACGCCCGCGCAAACTTTGCACCTGTTCACACGCCTGTTGTGCGGATCTGCCGCGACCATCCAGCAAAAGAATGCGGGGCTCAGAGGCATCACTGGGGATGTTTTGCACATCAAAAAAACGCCCCTGAATACCAAAGTACCCCAGTTGGGTGACCAAAGCCTCCCAGCTATGCGCCGTGTCAGCCACAAACCAGACCTGTGGTGCGGTGCTGAGGCTGGCCACCACGTCGGTGGCAACAGACCGGCGACGCTGCACCGTGGTTTGGGCGTTGTGCGTCACAAACTGGGTCACGCGCGCCCCCAGAATTTGCACCCGACTGGAAATTTCTGTCAGCAACGGTAGCGGTATTTGTCCCGATGTCACCTGATCAAAAACCGCCAGCACCTGAGCCTCGAGGTTTCTCGACATGTGCAACAAACCAGACCATCCTTGCCGTTCCAAAAAATCAGCAAAGCTCGACAACGACACAGCGAATTCAACCAAGCGCTCAAAATCAGCGCCATGGCTGCACAGCTGCCACTGCTGGAGCAGTTCGTGGCCCCTTCGTTCAAGTTCTGCGGGAGCGCAAGGCATAGGGTGTGGCTTTGAAGTCAGGGTTGGCGCAGGTCAAAGTGCAGCGGTTTTATCCGAAACCTGGTGCTGAATTTGCTCTTTGAGTTTTTGACTGGCGTGGAAAGTGACGACCCGGCGCGCAGCAATTGGAATGGCTTCGCCGGTACGTGGGTTACGCCCGGGTCGCGGTGCTTTGGTGCGAATCTGAAAATTACCAAAACCAGTCACTTTGACATCCGTGCCGTCCACCAGACTTGCGGCAATCAGGCTGAAAAACGCGTCAATCATGTCTTTGGATTCGCGCTTGCTCAGCCCGATTTGCTCAAACAGCAAATCAGCCAACTGGGCCTTGGTCAAGGCCGGCGTTTCAAGAGATTCAACACTGATATCCATCGGACTAACGCCTTTGTAGGTCACTGAAAATAAGTTTCAAGCACGCTGCACTGCACCTACTTGAGCAGCTAATGTGGCCACCACAGCAGCCACGGCGGCTTCAATTTGCTGCTCGGTCAACGCCGCGTCTTCGGCATTGAGCGTCAGGCGCACGGCCATGCTCTTGCCACTTGCAGCCGCCGGCGCGCCCTCTGCGGGTGCAGCCTTGGGACGATAAATGTCAAACAACACCGCGTTGCGCAACACACCGCGGCACGGTGCCAACCAGATCGCTTGCAACAAGGCATCATGGGTGATTTGCTCATCCACCAACACCGCAATGTCACGCTCAACCGCCTGAAAACGGGGCACGGCAGTGAACCGGGGAACAGCACGGTTCAACACCGCATCCAGATCAATCTCAAACAGCACGGGCGCTTGGTTCAAATCATACGATTGCCGCCACTTGGGATGCAATTCGCCCACAAAGCCGACCGCCTGGCCGGCACACAGCACCCGCGCACAACGCCCCGGATGCAGGGCTGGGTGCTGGGCGGGTTCAAAGGTCAAAGGGGTCGGAGCCAGCAGGGCCTGCAGGTCACCTTTGACATCGTAAAAGTCAACTGCACGTTCTTTGCAGCCCCACTCGGGTTCGTCCACACCACCCACGGCCAAGCCCGCCAGGCGCATGGGTTGGTCAAAGCCCTGCACCGTGGTGTCGCTACTGGTCACCGACGCATCGCGTAAGAACACCCGGCCCAGCTCAAAGACCCGCACGCGAGATGCTTTGCGGTCTTGGTTGAACTTTAAAACTTGTAGCAAAGACCCCAGCAAAGACGAGCGCATGACGCTCATTTGGCTTGCAATCGGGTTGAGCAGCTTGATGGGCTGCAAGTTGCCCGCCAGCTCCTGCTCCCACCGCGCTTCAACAAAGCTGAAGTTGATGGTTTCCTGGTAACCCAAGCTCGCCAGACTGCGCCGCACACCGAAAGCCGAGCGTTGGTTCTCGGGCCGAATCTTGGCGGTAATCGGGGCTTGCGGCGGGGTCTGTGGCAGGTTGTGGAAGCCGATCATGCGCGCCACTTCCTCGATCAGGTCTTCTTCAATTTGCAGGTCAAAGCGAAAGCTCGGCGCGGTCACCTGCACCACACCGTCTTGCTCCGAAACAGGCAAGCCCAGCCCGGTCAAGGCTTTGACACATTGCGCCTGGGTCAGGGGCATGCCCAGCACTTTGGCCGCCCGCGCCACCCGCATGCTGACCTGGTTGACAGGGGGCATGGCCACTTGCTGGTCATCCACAGGGCCACATTGGGTGTCTGGCGTGCCGCAAATGTCCAGAATCAATTGGGTGATGTGCTCCATGTGCTCAACCGTCAGTTCGGGGTCTACACCACGCTCAAAGCGGTGTCCGGCATCAGTAGAAAAGTTAAAGCGGCGCGAGCGCCCGGCAATCGCCCGGGGCCACCAGAAGGCGGCCTCGACATAAATGTTGGTGGTGTGATCCGACACCGCAGTGGCATCGCCCCCGATGATGCCGGCCAACGATTCGACCTGGTTAGCGTCTGCAATCACACCCACCTGGGCATCCAGCGTCACGGTATTGCCGTTGAGCAATTTAAGCTGTTCGCCCGCCTGGCCCCAGCGCACCTCCAGGCCACCATGGATTTTGTCCAGGTCAAAAATGTGGGTTGGGCGACCCAGCTCAAACATCACGTAGTTGGAGATGTCCACCAACGCCGTGACGCTGCGCTGACCACAGCGCGCCAGCTTGTCCACCATCCAGGCCGGGGTTTGGGCTTGGGGGTTGACACCCCGAATCACGCGACCAGAAAACCGGCCACACAAATCAGGCGCACGCACCGTGACGGGCAAGACCTCGGTGAGCTTGCAGGCTGCCTGCGGATAAGCCAATGGCTTCAAGGGTGCACCCGTCAAGGCCGAGACCTCGCGCGCCACGCCGTAAACACTCAAACAATGCGCCAGATTGGGCGTGAGCTTGAGCGTGAACAAGGTGTCGTCCAGGTTCAGGTGCTGGCGAATGTTCTGCCCCACCGGTGCATCAGCGGCAAGTTCCAGCAAACCACCATGGTCATTGGAGAGTTTCAGTTCATTGGCCGAACACAGCATGCCAAAACTCTCCACGCCACGCAACTTGCCGACCTTGATCAAAAACGGTTTGCCATCTTCACCCGGGGGCAACTCGGCTCCAACAAATGCACACGGCACCTTGATACCGGCACGGGCATTGGGCGCACCACACACAATGGTGAGCGGTGCAGCCTGGCCAACATGGACTTGACACACACGCAGGCGGTCTGCATTGGGATGCTGAACAGCCTCCAGGATTTCACCCACCACAATGTGGCTAAAAGGCGGCGCAACCGGCTGTTGTTCTTCAACCTCCAGACCCGCCATGGTCAAGGTGTCCGCGAGTTCAGCGGTGGTCAACGTGGGGTTGCAAAATTCGCGCAACCAGGATTCAGGAAATTGCATGGTCAATCCATCAGTTCAGACAAGAGGGCACCACGGTCACAACGACGTGGGCAAAGCGGCTATTTGAATTGCGCCAGGAAGCGGATGTCACCATCAAAAAACAAGCGCAGGTCATTCACCCCGTAGCGCAGCATGGTGAGACGATCGGGCCCCATGCCAAAGGCAAAGCCAATGTAGCGCTCGGGGTCCAGCCCCATGTTGCGGATCACGTTGGGGTGCACCTGGCCGCTGCCAGCCACTTCCAGCCAGCGCCCAGCCAAGGGCCCGCTGGGGAACTGGATGTCGATCTCGGCACTGGGTTCAGTAAAGGGAAAAAAGCTGGGCCGAAAGCGCAACACCAGGTCGGGGTTTTCAAAAAAGGTGCGGCAAAAATCAGTGAACACGTACTTCAAATCCTTGAAGCTGACGTTTTCGCCGACCCACAGACCCTCGCACTGGTGGAACATGGGCGAATGGGTGGCATCACTGTCGACGCGGTAGGTGCGGCCCGGCGCGATGACGCGGATCTCGGGCATGGCTCCTGAAAACAAAGCATCCTGTGCCAACGTTGCATCCACTGCAGCACGGTGTTTTTTAACGTGCTGCACCGCATGACGAATCTGCATCGGGCTGGTGTGGGTGCGCAGCAAATTGGGCGCGTGCTCCGAGCCACCTTCGACATAAAAAGTGTCGTGCATGGAACGCGCCGGATGATCTTCGGGCGTGTTCAGTGCCGTAAAGTTGAACCAGTCAGACTCAATCTCGGGGCCTTGTGCCACCTCAAACCCCATGGAGCCGAAAATGGCTTCAATGCGCTCCAGTGTCAACGACACCGGATGCAAGCCACCGGTGCCGCGCTGGCGACCCGGCAGGGTGACATCGAGTGCCTCGGCTTGCAGTTGCGCCTGCAGTTCACGCTCAGCCAAGGCCTGGCGGCGCGCATTGAGAGCCGCTTCAACGCCTTGTTTGACCACATTGATGGCGGCACCGCAGGCCTTTTTCTCGTCAACCGGCAAGGCGGCCAAGCCCTTCATCAACTCGGTGATGCGGCCGGATTTGCCCAGAAATAGCGCTTTCGCGTTTTCCAGATCGGCCGGGGTCTGGGCCTGCTCAAACGCAGTACGGGCGGTGTCGACCACCGTTGTCAAGTCGTTCATAAATTCTCTTGAAGGCTTTAATCCAAGGAAAAAGGGCTAGTGCTTTTTCAAGCTCTAGCCCTTATCAATATTGCATAGGTAGCTATAAATTAAATAGCTACCAACCCAACTCAAGCAGCCAGTTTGGCCTTGACTTGTTGCACGATACCAGCGAACGCTGCCATGTCATGGATCGCAATATCGCTCAAGACCTTGCGGTCAATCTCGATACAGGCTTTCTTCAGACCGTTGGCAAATTGGCTGTAGGTCATGCCGCACTGACGCGCAGCGGCATTGATACGGGCAATCCACAACTGACGGAACACGCGCTTTTTGGCACGGCGGTCACGGTAGGCGTATTGACCAGCCTTCATGACGGCTTCTTTGGCTACCCGATACACATTACCGCGGCGACCACGGAAACCTTTTGCAAGGGCCAGAACTTTTTTATGGCGGGCGTGAGCCGTTACACCACGTTTGACGCGAGGCATTCAAATACTCCTTGTTCGTCGTTAATCAAAGACCACGGCAAGGCAGCATCTGTGCCATGCGACCCATATCGGTCTCATGAACAGCAGTTGCGCCACGCAAATGGCGTTTATTTTTGGTGGTCTTCTTGGTCAGAATGTGACGTTTGAAGGCTTGACCGCGCTTGACGGTACCACCTGGACGGACGCGGAAGCGTTTTTTCGCCGCGCTTTTGGTCTTCATTTTGGGCATATTCATGCTCCTTTTTCATTGTGCTCGTGAGGCGTCTGCAATCAATTTGCAGCCTTGATGGCCCCGAGCCACTTGATGCAGCAGGTTGAAACCCGCCACGTTTCAGGTGCGATGCCTAGAACAGCACCACACCCAAACTCTCAGGCTGCCGCTGAACTTTCAGCAACAGCCGCTTTGACTGCCGCCGGTTTTTTACGACCCGGCGCAATCATCATGATCATTTGGCGACCTTCGAGCTTGGGAAACTGCTCGATCACAATCAGGTCGCCCAACTCGTCGCGAATCCGATTGAGCAACGCCATACCCAAATCCTGGTGCGTGATTTCACGTCCACGGAACCGCAGCGTGATCTTGCACTTGTCACCTTCCGACAAAAAGCGCTTGATGTTGCGCATTTTGATGTTGTAGTCACCGTCATCGGTACCGGGGCGAAACTTGATCTCTTTGATGTCGATCACAGTTTGCTTGGCCTTGGCCTCAGCCGCTTTTTTCTGCTCTTGGTACTTGAACTTGCCGTAATCCATCAAACGACAAACGGGCGGTATGGCAGTGGCCGCAATTTCCACCAAGTCCACATCCAACTCACCCGCCATGCGCAGCGCGTCATTGATACTGACAACACCCAGGGGCTCGTTTTCCACACCCGAGAGGCGAACCT
>JBGSRY010000542.1:0-5500 GCA_041737325.1 Rhodoferax sp.
TGCGCCAGCTGCGCCTGCGCTTGCACAAAATCGGTTCCGGTGTCGTTGGCAGCCTGAACCTGCGCATGGGCTGCATCCTGAGCGGCCAGTGCCACATCGAGTGTGCGCCGCGATTCATCGCGCCGCGCTGGGCTCAGAAAACCCTGTGCGACCAATTGTTCGGTGCGAAGCATGTCCGCGCGGGCAGCCTGCACACTGGCCTGCGCTTGTTTGAGTGCTGCACCAACTTGTGTGCGCCCGGTACTGTGCAGCCCCAGCAAACGCGCATTGGCTTGCTGCTGCTGTGCCTGTGTCTGCCTCAGTGCGGCCTGCAGTTCTTCGGACTCCAGCTGCACCAGCGCGTCACCGGCCTTGACCAGCGCACCTTCCCGCACCTTCACGGCTTGTACCCGCCCTGTGAGCGTGCTGCCCAGGTCGACGCGGGTCAAGGTGACCACCCTGGCTGAAAACTGCACGGTGCGCACCAGATTTGTTGCGCTGAGCTTGACACTGTCCACTTCGGGTGCGCGCTTGGCAGCCCACAACCAGGCAGCCAACGCCAGCAACACCAGCGCCGCGCCAACCGGCCACGCCCGAGCTTTGAAACCAACTAATAAGTCCATGTGCCCGATAGTAGCAACCAGCCTGCCAGACGCTGTGCCAGCGACGCAATTTCCGTAAAAAATGCGCACTCAGGCGCGGGCATCGCCCCATCGCAATTGCGCCGTGTCGTCACCCCGGTACAGGGTTTCGCCATGGCGATCTACGCAGTAGTTGGGTGACACAATCATCTCGAAAAACGTCATGTCAGCCGGGATGCGTGTGTATTCAAACAAGATGCTGCGCACCACTTTGGCACCCGTGCGCAGGTGGCTGCCGTGGCCAATCCAGGCCGGACCGGTGAGGGTGACACCGGGCTCAATGCGGACATTGGAGCCGATGTACACCGGCCCTTCTATCTGCACCTGGTCCCAAGCCACCGCCGTGTTCAAGCCGACCCAAATACCGGGTTTGACCTGCGTGCCCGGCATCTGCATCTGCGCCACCTCGCCGCGCAGCACCCGTTGCAACACGCTCCAATAGTCACTGACGCGGCCAATGTCGATCCAGTTGAAGCACCGGTCTTGCACGTAAAACGGCTTGTGTTGCGCCACCAGTTGCGGAAACAGTTGCGAGCCGATGTCGTACACCTGGCCGGGCGGAATCAGGTCTATCACCCCGGGTTCAAACAAATAGATGCCGGTGCTGGCCAGGGTGGATTTGGCCTCAGACGGTTTGGGCTTTTCCTGGAACGACTGGATCTGGCCGTCAGCCCCCGCCACAACAATGCCGTAGGCCTGTACGTCTTCAGGCGGCACGTTCAGGGCCACCACACTGGCCAGTGCGCCTTTGTCTTTGTGTTCCTGAATGGCAGCGGTGATGTCCAGGTCAATCAGCGCATCGGCGCACAACACCAGCGTGGTCTGGTCAAAAAAGCCGCCAAAGTCCTGGATGCGGCGCAGACCCCCAGCCGAGCCCAGCGGGCGCGGCAAGATGTCGCCATGGTCACGCACCCCTTCGTACGAATAGCCCAGTTGCACGCCCCAGCGGCTGCCGTCACCAAAATACTGCTCGATCTTGTGGTGCAAAAAGGCGACGTTGACCATGATCTCGGTGATGCCGTGGCGCGCCAGGTGCTCGATCAGGTATTCCATCACCGGCTTGCCCAAAATGGGCACCATCGGCTTGGGTAAATCTTTGGTCAAGGGGCGCACCCGTGTGCCCTGACCAGCCTCCAGAATCATGCCTTTAGCCATTACAAAATTCTCCAATCAATAGAACCGGCTGAAGCTTGCAATCATGCATCGCAAAAACAGCATGAAACCATTGTAAGAAGCACACCCTCTCGGACCAAAGACTGCAAGGAAAGCGTGACCGCAACAGCCTGATCACACGCAAAGGGATTGATTCGATAATGTGAGCCGCTTGCTGTCACGCTTGAATAAGGTCTATCCCCGCATGAAGAACACACACATCAAAGGCCATGCACCGCTGGCCAACTCTGTAGACGATCTACTCGATGATCAGCGTACTTCCGTCACCGAAAGCCCCAACGCTTCCAACAGCAGTTACCCCTTTGATGCCATGAATTTGCGGGTTGGTGACCGAATGCAGGCCCAGCCACCCGCCAAGGTTTCTATCGAGCGGTTTTATGTACGCGTGATTGGCTACCTGCAAAACATGAGCTTGCTGATCACCACACCGGTTTCCGCCAATGGTGTGCGGCTGCAACTCATTGAAGGCGACCAACTGGTGATGCGGGTGTTTGCCAACCAAAACGCTTTTGGTTTTGCCAGCGATGTGCTGCGGGCGTGCAAGTTACCCTACAGCTATCTGCATATTGCGTTCCCCAATTCGGTGCAGGGTACAGTGGTGCGCAAAGCCCCCCGGGTTAAAACCAAAATCATCACCAAAGTGCGCAGGGCTCATGGCAACCATGAAATGACGGGCGTAATCTCCAACCTGAGCGCAAGCGGAATACTGCTCGATGGGCGGCACGATCTGGCTGACAGTGGTGACACGTTGCATCTGGAATTTCGCGTCAAGCTACACAACATCGAAGCACATTTATCGGTTTCAGGCCTGGTGCGCAGCGTTTTTTCTGACAAAACACTGGAAGAAAACAGCTCGGCGCTGGTGCATTTTGGTCTGGAATTTATGAACCTTCAGCCCAATGATCAAATGGTGTTGCAAAGCATGGTCTATCAACAAATGATTGAACGCCCACAGTCGCTGGTTTAGTCAAAACCAAGGCACCATCCGCTGCGCGTGCTCAATTGCTCTCTGGCTTTACAGGAAACGGCGCTTGGTAGACCCAAACCGGTTTGCCTGGCACGGTGTGCAGCACGGCAAACGACTGCAGCTCTCGGGCCTCAAATTCCAGGCTCACCAGCCAGGCCCCGGGCTTGAGTTCGGCGCGCGCCTTGGCCACTGCGCGCGGCATGCTCTCGGGCCGCTGAAACAAGTAAACCAGGTCATAGCCAGACCAGTCGGCACGCCAGATGTCACCCTGGCGCACGTGCGCCCAGGGGCAGCGCAAGGCGCACAAGGCGCGCAGCGGCCAGCTCCATTCCAGCCCCACCAAACGGGCCTGCGGGTAAGCACGGCGCAACGCTTTGAGACCATCACCCAGCCCACAACCCGCATCTAAAATAATAGCATTATGCGCAATATCTACAAGGGCTGGAAGCTCATTTAATGCTGAACGTGGGGTTGGAAACAAGGGCGCATCGCGCCACGCATTGAGCGGGTAAATCAGCGCCAAGGCCAGCAGCGGCAGCAACCACACCCAGCCCGGCAAACGGGCCGCTTGCAACAGCAACAGTGACAGCGGAAAACCCAGCCCGATGATCCAGCGCCGCCACCAGCTGCGCCCCAGCATGCTGGCCGAGATGCCCAACGCCAGCGCCAACAGCATGGCCACTTGCGTCGCCACACCCAGGCCCGGCAAGCCCACAAACAAGCCCCAGGCAGCCGCCCAGGCCAGCAGCGCCGGCAAGGGCCAAGGCAGGCGCAAGGGCATCGGTTTAAACCACTTTCAGCGTGCGTTCATGGGCCGTTGCACTCAGCGCGAGGCGGCGGCGCGCAGCTTGTCCAGCAAGCCGTTGAGCTCGTCAAGGGAACCAAACTGCACACTGAGTTCGCCCATTTCTTCCATGCGTCCGGCGCGTTTGACGCGTTTTTTAACGCGCACTTCCACCTGCGCCATGAGCAAATCCGATAGCTCTTCTTCGACCCGTTTCAAGTCGCGTGATTTGTCTTTTTTGGGCTTGGTGGCCACCAGGGCAAACTCGGCCCCGAGTTTTTTGACCAGGCCTTCGGCCTCGCGCACCAACATTTTTTTGGCCGCAATCTGACTGGCTGCCGTGATTTGCATGGCTTTGTCCAGCGCCAGCAGCGCGCGCGCGTGGCCCATGTCCACATCACCGGCCATCAGCATGGTTTGCACCGGCTCGGCCAGGTTCAGCAGGCGCAGCAAGTTGCTGGCGGCACTGCGGCTGCGCCCCACGGCCTGCGCGGCGGCCTCGTGCGTCAGGCCAAATTCTTTGATCAGGCGCTGCAGGCCCTGCGCTTCTTCCAGCGGGTTGAGGTCTTCGCGCTGCATGTTCTCGATCAGCGCCATGGCAGCGGCGGCCTCGTTGGGCACGTCACGCACCAGCACCGGCACGCTGTCCAGGCCAGCCAGTTTGGCGGCCCTGAAACGCCGCTCACCGGCAATGATCTCGTATACCGGGCGCAGCGCACCGCCGTTGTCAGCTGACATCTGGCTGCGTTTGGCGGTGGCATCGACATCGCTCAGGCGGCGCACCAGAATCGGCTGCATGATGCCTTGCGCCTTGATTGATTCGGCCAGCTCGTACAAAGCGCCTTCGTCCATGCGGGTGCGCGGCTGGTACTGGCCGGCCACCAGGTCAGTGAGCGCCAGCTCAGACGGCTGGCCGCCGTTGGCCAGGTTCACAGGCGTGCCGTCCAGCGTGAACGTTTCGTCGGCCGTGGGGCCCAGCAGAGCCTCCAGACCGCGCCCCAGACCTTTGAGTTTTTTGGTCACCATGTGTTCATTCCTTGGTTTAAATCAATTCGTCCAGCAACGCCTGCCCGGCGGGCCAATCGCCCAGGCCGGAGTCGGCATTGATGTGCCCCACCGGGCCTGCATCGACCAGCCGGGCATGCCAGGCGTGGGCCAACATTTGCGCGCGTTCCAGGCTGCAATAGGGGTCGTTGGTGCTGGCCACCAGCGTGCTTTTAAACGGCAGCGCTTGCAGCGGAATCGGCGACCAACTGGCCAACACCGGGCGCAGGGCTTCACGCTCGACATCACCCGGGGCCACCAGCAAGGCACCTTTGACCCGGTGGGCGTTACGCGTGTGCGCGGCCCAGGCTGCCACCAGCACACAACCCAGGCTGTGCGCCACCAGCACGGCAGGCTCGGTGGTGGACAACACCACGTCTTCGAGCCGGGCAATCCAGTCACCACGCAGCGGCCGCATCCAGTCGTGCTGGTCCACGCGCTGGTAGCCGTGACGCGCCTGCCACAGGCTTTGCCAGTGCTGCGCGCCAGAGCCTTGCCAGCCCGGCAGGATGAGTACGTTCTGTGATTTCATGTGATGATTTTTATAGCTGCTCGCCCTTTATCCATAAGGGCTAGAGGCCAATTTGGCTACATTTTTTTAATCCGCTCAACCATCTCTTGGGCAAACGTGACAAAGGCCTGCGCGCCTTTGCTGCTGGGGTCAAACACCACACCTGGCACGCCGTAGCTGGGCGCTTCGGCCAGGCGCACGTTGCGCGGGATCATGGTGTCAAACACCTTGTCGCCAAAGCGGCTTTTGAGCTGGTCGCTGACATGCTGTTGCAAGGTGATGCGGGGGTCAAACATGACGCGCAGCAGGCCAATCACCTGCAAATCGGGGTTGAGGTTGGCATGCACCTGCTTGATGGTGTTGACCAGATCGGTCACGCCTTCGAGCGCAAAATATTCGCA
>JBGSRY010000545.1:0-2636 GCA_041737325.1 Rhodoferax sp.
CCATTCAGGACGATGCCTTCAACCGCACCCGCTTTGCCGTGGTGTGCCTGCCCCAAACGCTGGCCGCACCGCAGGCCACCGGCCACGACTGCGTCAGCCTGATCGTGTCGGTCACCAATCGCCCGGGCGCGGTGCATGATCTGTTGGTGCCCTTGAAGCAGCACGGCGTGTCGATGACCCGGTTTGAATCGCGCCCGGCACGCTCAGGGCAGTGGGAATACTACTTTTACATTGACCTGGCCGGGCATCCGTCTGAGCCCAACGTGGCCGCCGCACTGACCGAACTGCGCGGCTTGTGCGCGTTCTACAAAGTGCTGGGCACGTACCCGGTGGCGGCATGATGTTCGAACAACTGGCGCTGATTGGCTGCGGCCTGATGGGCGGCTCGTTTGCCCTGGCACTCAAACGTGCCGGGCTGGTCAAACGCGTGGTGGGCTACAGCAAATCACCGTCCACCACCGAGCGTGCACGCCAGCTGGGCGTGATTGATGTGGAAGCGCCATCGGCTTTGCTGGCGGTGTCAGGGGCCGACATTGTGCTGGTGGCGGTGCCGGTGGCGGCCACCGAGTCCACCCTGAAGGCCATCAAGCACATGGTCACACCCAACATGCTGGTGATGGACGTGGGCTCCACCAAGGGCGATGTGACCGATGCCGCCCGGCGCGCCCTGAAAGAACAACTTGGCTCTTTTGTGCCCGCCCATCCGATTGCCGGCAAAGAGCAGGCCGGCATTGAACATGCCGATGCCAATCTGTACCAGGGCTGCAAAGTCATCCTGACCCCAACCGAGCGCACGCTGACCGCGCAGCTCAAACAAGCCCAAGGCCTCTGGACGGCGCTGGGCTGCGAGGTGCTGCAAATGTCGCCCGAGGCGCACGATGGGGCTTTTGCCGCCGTCAGCCATTTGCCGCACCTGCTGGCCTTTGCCTTGATGAATGCCATCCAGGGTCAAGCCCAAGGCGAGCAGTTTTTGTCTTTAGCCGGGCCTGGGTTTCGTGACTTCACCCGCATTGCCGCCAGTGACCCCAAAGTCTGGCGCGACATTTTGCTGGCCAACCGGCACGAGCTGCTGGCGCAAAGCCAGTTCTTTCAAACCCAGTTGCAGGCTTTTGAAGCCCTCATGCGCAGTGGCGACTCCAAGGGCGTTGAAGCCCTGATTGACAAAGCCAGCACGGTGCGCACCGAGTGGCAAATGGCACAAAACACCAAACCATGCTGAGCACCGCCTTCATCGACTTACCTCCCCTGCAATCGGCTGCGGGCACGATCACGCTGCCGGGCTCCAAGAGCATTTCCAACCGGGTCTTGCTGCTGGCCGCCTTGTGCAGCGGCACAACCACCTTGCACGATGTGCTGGACTCTGACGACACCCGCGTCATGCTGGCCGCGCTGCGCGTGCTGGGCTGCGGCATCACGCACAGCGGCAATACCGTCACCGTGACAGGCTTGGGCGGCCAAGCCCAACAGCACACCGCGCATCTGTTCATGGGCAATGCCGGTACCGCCATTCGTCCCCTGACGGCGGCGCTGGCCGTGATGGGCGGCAGCTTTGAGCTCAGTGGCGTGGCGCGCATGCACGAGCGCCCGATTGGCGACCTGGTCGATGCACTGCGCCAACTCGGCTGCCAGATTGACTACCTGGGTCAGGACGGCTACCCGCCGTTGCGCATCGGCCAACCCAGCTTGAAGCTGTCCACCCCGATCCAGGTGCGCGGTGACGTGTCCAGCCAATTCCTAACCGCCCTGCTGATGGCGTTGCCGCTGGTGGCTCGGCAAGACATCGTGATTGATGTGGTGGGGGAGCTGATCTCGCGCCCGTACATTGAAATCACCTTGAACCTGCTGGCGCGCTTTGGCGTGCAGGTGCAACGCGACGGCTGGCAACGTTTCACCATTCCAGCGGGCAGCCGCTTGCACTCCCCCGGCGTGCTGCACGTTGAAGCCGATGCCTCTTCTGCTAGTTATTTTATAGCGCTAGGCGCAATATCTACAAGGGCTACAGGCCAAAATTGCATAAGAATCCAGGGGGTTGGCGCGGATTCAATCCAGGGTGACATCCGCTTTGTGGAGGCTGCCCAGCAAATGGGAGCCCAGGTGCGCAGCGGCCCCAACTGGCTGGAGGTGTCGCGCGGCAGCTGGCCGCTGCAGGCCATCGACCTGGACTGCAACCACATCCCCGACGCCGCCATGACGCTGGCGGTGATGGCCTTGTATGCGAACGGCACCACCACACTGCGCAACATTGCCAGCTGGCGCGTCAAGGAAACCGACCGCATTGCCGCCATGGCCTGTGAGCTGCGCAAGCTCGGAGCCACGGTGTCTGAGGGCGCAGACTTCATCCAGATCACGCCACCAGCACAGCTGGGCGACTGGAAAGCGGCCCGCATCCACACCTACGACGACCACCGCATGGCCATGTGCTTTGCGCTGGCTGCGTTCAACCCGGCACAGCTGCCGGTGCGCCTTGAAGACCCCAAGTGCGTGGCCAAAACCTTCCCCGACTACTTTGAAGCCCTGTTTGCCCTGGTGCAGGCCGCCCCACAACACATCCCGGTGATTTGTGTTGACGGCCCTACGGCCTCGGGCAAAGGCACGCTGGCATCTGAGCTGGCACACCAGCTGGGCTACCACCTGCT
>JBGSRY010000548.1:0-1641 GCA_041737325.1 Rhodoferax sp.
GCTGAAAGACTGGGCCGAGCGCACCGGGCCGGGCAGCTCCGCCCAGGCGCTGGCCGGGCGCGCCTTTGGTGCGCTGATGGGCATCCGTGATGCCTTCATCTTCCCCTTGAGCCCACCCCCAATTCCTGAGCTGGGTTCCTCCAGCGGCTTTGCCCTGCGCCTGCAAGACCGCGCCGGTCTGGGCCACGACGCGTTGTTGGCAGCACGCAACCAGTTGCTGGGCATGGCAGCGCAAAGCAAGGTCGTCACCCAGGTGCGCCCGGACGGTCTGGAAGACGCGCCGCAGCTGCAGCTGGACATTGACCGTGACCGCGCCGCCGCTTTGGGTGTGGGCTTTGAGGCCATCAACAGCGTCATCAGCACCGCTTTGGGTTCGTCCTATGCCAACGACTTTCCCAACGCTGGGCGCTTGCAGCGCGTGGTGGTACAGGCCGACGCACCGGCGCGGATGCAGCCGGACGATTTGTTGAAACTCAATGTAACCAACAACAAAGGCCAGATGGTGCCCTTGTCTGCCTTTGCCAGCACGCGCTGGGTCACCGGCGCGATGCAAACCGTGCGCTACAACGGCTACCCCGCCATGCGCATCGGCGGCAGTGCCGCACCCGGCTACAGCACCGGTGCCGCGCTCAAAGAGATGGAGCAACTGGCCGCCAAGCTGCCACCTGGCTTTGGTTTTGAATGGACTGGCACCTCGCGCGAGGAAAAACTGGCCGGCGCGCAAGCGATCATTCTGTATGGCTTTGCCATTCTGGCGGTGTTCTTGTGCCTGGCCGCGCTGTACGAGAGCTGGAGCATCCCGCTGGCCGTCATTCTGGTGGTGCCACTGGGCGTGCTGGGGGTGATCGTGGCCACGCTGCTGCGCGCCTATGCCAACGACGTGTACTTTCAGGTCGGCCTGATCACCATCATTGGCCTGTCGGCCAAAAACGCCATTTTGATCATCGAATTTGCCAAAGACCTGCAGGCGCAGGGCAAGAGCGTGGTCGAGTCGGCGCTGGCTGCGGCACATCTGCGCTTTCGGCCCATTGTGATGACCTCGCTGGCCTTCACGTTAGGCGTGTTGCCGCTGGCGCTGGCCAGTGGTGCGGGTTCGGCCAGCCAGCGCGCCATTGGCACCGGGGTGATTGGCGGCATCCTGACCGGCACCACACTGGCAGTGGTGTTTGTACCGATCTTTTTTGTGGTGGTGCGCAGTCTGTTCCACGACAGCGCGCGCCAACAGCGGCTTCATGCCGAACAAGCAGCGCACATGGGAGTGCATACCGATGTTTAAAAATTACAAGCTTTTTAGGCCTCTAGCCCTTCATATATATGGGCTATCAGCTACATTTTTAGTAGCAGGCTGCAGCCTGATGCCCGTCTACGAACGCCCAGCTGCGCCGATTGACCCGCACTGGCCCGCATCGGCAGGCACTGCGGCCAGCAGCAGCAACACGGCCCGTTCAGACCTGCCGTGGCGTGATTTTTTTGCCGACCCGACGCTGCAAGAGCTGATCAACGTGGCGCTGACCAACAACCGCGACCTGCGCGTGACGACCCTCAACATGGCCCAGGCGCGCGCGCAGCTGGGCTTGCGCCGTGCCGACCAGTTCCCCACGGTCAACGCTGCCGGCACGGGTTCGCGCACGCCCGACAGCA
>JBGSRY010000581.1:0-10571 GCA_041737325.1 Rhodoferax sp.
GGGTGTTTTTGTCGGCCACCATCGCCACCGCATTGGTCTTGCCATTGAGCCCGGTGATGCGACAGATCAAGTCGTAAAACGGCACCATGGCAAAGCCAAAGCCGACAAAAAACAGGGCCACAAAGCCAAGCTTGATGCCCAGTCGCACATTGCTGCGCTGACGATCAAAGGCTGAAGCGCCCATCAGAACGGGCGGTATTTCCATATAGAACCCAGAAAGATCGCCAGCACCATCGCGCCAAAGATATAACCCAAACGCTTGTTGCTGCGTTTGCGCTTTTCCCATTCAGCCGCATCCATCTGCGGCACATTGGATTCAAACAATTTCATGATGAAAACTCCAGACTGCGATCAGTTGATGACCGGAGGTTTCTCAAACGTGTGGTAGGGTGCTGGCGAGGGTACCGTCCACTCCAGGCCTTCAGCGCCTTCCCATGCTTTGTCAGCGGCTTTTTCACCGCCTTTGACAGTGCGGTAAACGTTGTAAATGAAGATCAAATGCGCGGAGCCCAGCACGAAAGCACCGATGCTCGAGAGCATGTTCCACTCGGCAAACATAATGGGGTAATCAGGAATGCGACGTGGCATGCCGGCCAAACCGACAAAGAATTGCGGAATGAACGTCAGGTTAAAGCCCACAATGGTGACCCAAAAGTGCCACTTACCAATGGTCTCATTGAGCATGTGACCCGTCCACTTGGACAGCCAGTAATAAATGGCAGCCATCGCCCCCATCACGGCGGTGGGATAAAACGCATAGTGGAAATGCGCCACCATGAAGTACGCGTTGTGGTACTGCGGGTCAGCAGCAGCATCCGACAAAGCCAGGCCAGTGACACCGCCCCAGCCAAACAGCACCAGTGAGCCCAAGGCAAATAGCATTGGGGTTTCAAAGCTCATGGAGCCCTTCCAGATGGTGGCAATCCAGCAGAAGAACAGCACCGCCAACGGGAACGAAATAGCCATGGTGATGTACATGAAGTAAATCTGGCTACCCAGTGACATGCCGCTGGTGAACATGTGGTGCGCCCACACCACCAGCCCTAAGCCGGCAATCGCCCAGAAGGAATAGACCTGTGCTTTGTAGCCATAAATTGGTTTACGGGCAAAAGCCGAGAACACGTGGGGCAATGCGCCCGCAATCGGCAACAGCAGCACATACACCTCAGGGTGACCCATGAACCAGAAAATGTGTTGCCACAGCACCGGGTCACCACCACCGGCGGCATTGAAGAAGTGGGTGTCAAAGTGACGGTCCATCAACACCATGGTCACACCACCCGCAAACACCGGCATGATGGTGATCAAGAGCACAGCAGTCATCAGGAAGCCATGGGCAAACAGTGGCATCTTCATGATGGTCATGCCAGGTGCGCGCATGTTGAGGATAGTGACAATGACGTTGATGGAGCCCAGAATCGACGACACACCCAGCATGTGAATGGCAAAAATGGCAAAGTCCATGCCCCAACCGCTTTGAATCGACAGCGGTGCGTACAGCGTCCAACCAGTATCGACAGCACCGGGGCCAACGCCCATCAAACCCAAGAAAAATGGCAGCGTCAGCATGATGGCTGCAGGCGGCAAAATCCAGAAACCCCAGTTGTTCAGGCGTGGCAAGGCCATGTCGGGCGCACCAATCATCATGGGCAACATGTAATTGGCCAAGCCAGTCGCCGCCGGCATGGCAAAGCCAAACACCATCACCAACCCGTGCAATGTGATCAACTGATTGAACAACTCAGGCTGAACAAATTGCAGACCGGGCTGAAACAACTCCAGACGCACCGTCAGGATCATGCCGCCACCCACAAACAGCATGACGAAACCGAAGATCAAATACATGATCCCAATGTCTTTGTGGTTGGTGGTTTCCAACCAGCGAACCCATCCGCCTTTGTAATGCCCATCATGGGAATCACTGACCGGCAAGCCATGCGCCATATCGTGTGCCATTACCAACTCCTTTTACTGAATTTCTGAAAATCTTGAATGATCACTGGGCTTTGGCCACAACGGCTTGCGCCACGGGCTCTGCCGCTGCTGTGGGTACAGGTGCAGCCGCCACAGGTTTCTTGCTGGCCAACCACTTGGCAAACTCTTCCTGGGTCACCACATTGACCACCACCGGCATGAAGCCATGCTCTTTGCCACACAACTCGGAGCATTGACCACGGTAAGTGCCCGTTTTTTCAACCGTGGCCCAAAATTCGCGCAAAAAACCCGGCACGGCATCGCGCTTGACCCCAAACGCCGGCACCCACCAGCTGTGAATCACATCATTGGAAGTGGTAATAAAACGGATTTTTTTACCTACCGGCAACACCAGCGGGTTATCGACTTCCAGCAGGTAGTTGACACCTTTGGCAGCTCCACTGTCGATCTGGTCACGAGGTGTGATCAGACGGCTGGTGTAGCTGACACCCTCGGCCGGAAATTCGTATTGCCAGAGCCACTGGCTGCCAGTGACTTTGACCACCAGCTCAGCATCCGTCTTGGTGTCTTCATACAACACCACGGCATGAAATGCCGGAATGCCAAACACCACGTAATCAATGAAAAACAACAACGCAAACGGCGACAACACCCAGAGCCATTGCTTGCGATTGGTGGGGCCAGTGAATTTGCCTGGCTGATAGCCCGCCGCCTTGTTATGGGTGCGAAACGAATAAATCAGCATGCCCAACACCAGGAAAAACATGATCAAGATGACCACCATCACCAAGTTGTGCATGTGCAGCGTTTCACGCGCAATGGGTGTCACGGGCTCAGGAAAATTAAACGCATAGCCGGCCATTGCCGCTGCTGCGCCCAACGCCAACGCAAAGCCCAAACCAAACCTGTACAAACTACGCATAAATCGCTGTCCTTTTGATAGGGAATGATCAAATCTTGATCAACTATTTGATATTTATCAAACAATTGTAGGGGATGATCACCTATGAAAAGGCTAAAAACTACAGGGGGAAACCCCATGGCTGAGGGTTTCTTAAGGTCGCAGAACGCTCAGGGTGTCCAAAAAATACGGGCAGTTGGCCAAACCAGCAGCAGAACAATCACGCACGGCGCAATGGTCCAGGCAATCTCCACGGCCAACGAACTGTGAAAGTTGACACGCTCAGGCGTTTGGCCCCGATGATGCCGCCATGAGGCCACCAGCAACAACCCGAAAGCCACTACAAAAATCAGCACGCAAACCGCCATCAGCGCCCAACGGAATTCAAATTCAGTCATACCCATCCTTTAAAACCCGAACACCAGCGGCTGCTTGACCACTGCGCAAGGCAGCTCGCATGTCTTGCAGGGAAATTTCACTTTGAGCACCCACGGGCACACGTGGTGCTGGCTTAAATGCATGGCCATAGACCACCTCAAAGGTCAACTGCAAGGGCATGCCAGCCAGTGCCTGCAGCAGTTGTGCATGCCAACGCCGCCCACGCAGTCCGGGGAACCGGTCGACATGCAAATTACGCCCCAAGCCACGCAATTCCTGCAACAACCTTTGTGGTGTTTCAAACGTCAGCGTGATGCGCTCCATGTCCATCACCGGCTCGGCAAAGCCCGCCGCCAAGAGCATGTCGCCCCAATCATGCATGTCAGTGAAGGCATGGCTGGGCGCTGCCCACCCCATGCGTTGGTAAAGACCACGCAACTCTTGCAGTGTGTCTGGCCCCAGGCACGAAAACATCAAAAAACCATCTACCTGCAACGCTTGATGCCACTGGGCCAGCAACGCTTGCGGATCAGCCGCCATGTGCAGGTTCATGTTGGCCCACACCATTTGCACCGGCTGCACCACCTGCGACACCACGCGGGCCTGCGGCTGCATCCAACGCTGGCGTGTCCACCAGGGCGATCGCAACATCTGCTGCACCTGCACCCGCCGTGCGGCCGAGGTTTCCAGCACCGTGCACAGGGCTTGGGGGTAACGCTGCGTCAACAAACCATGCGCCTGCATGCCGCCCTCCAAAGGGGCCCAATGCAGCCAACTGGCAGGCTGTTGCTTGATCAAGTCCAGCCGTTCCTGCATGCGCCGTGCCACCTCTTCGTGCAACCAGGGGGACTCGGGCAGGCGCATACCTTGCCAACGCAAGGCAGCATTTCGGTCGATGGTGGGAGGTTGTTGGCTAGCCATGGTATTTAAATGTTCTGCGAGTATATTGAGCCCATGCCACCCCACTTCTTCACCAGGCTACTTGCTGCTCTGCCGGGTCAGTGCCGGGTTTGCCAACGTTGGCCCACCCAAGCCGTGTGTGAAGACTGTGTCCACCAATTTGCCCAACCCCAGCCACGCTGCAGCACGTGCGCGCTGCCCCTGCCAAACGGCCAGAGTCGGTGTGGCGCGTGTCTAAAAACACCGCCCCCCTTAGACCAATGCCTGGCCGCTGTGCCTTACGCTTACCCTTGGTCCCGACTGATTGCAGATTTCAAATTCCAGGCCCAAAGTGGTTTGGCGCGCAACTTGGCCGGTTTGATCAAAAACACCCCCTGGGTAGAGCCTGCCCTTGATGTCGCAGACTTGCTGTTACCAATACCCCTTTCCCGGCAGCGTTTGGCCGAACGCGGCTACAACCAGGCACTGCTGCTGGCACGTCATCTGCATCCCGGTAAAACACGATCCGACCTGTTGCTGCGCGTTCAAGACACCCCGGCGCAGCACACGCTCAAACGCGCCCAACGGCTACAGGCGCTGAACCAGGCGTTTGCTGTTGACCCCTTGTTGGCGCACCAGCTCAAAGACAAGCGCGTTGTCTTGGTGGATGATGTCATGACCACCGGTGCGTCCCTGCATGCAGCAGCCAGGGTACTGCGCAGCGCGGGTGTCGGACACATCACGGGCCTGGTATTTGCCAGAACCGAGTAGCGCACGCCGTGGGCGACAATTTGGCTATGTTTCATATCGTCCTGGTTGAGCCCGAAATTCCTCCCAACACCGGCAATGTCATCCGCCTGGCCGCCAACACCGGCTGCTGTCTGCACCTGATTGAACCGCTCGGTTTTTCGATGGAAGACAAACACATGCGCCGCGCCGGTCTGGATTACCACGAATACGCCCGCGTCACGCGACACCCCAACTGGCAGGCATTTCTGGATGCCGAGCAGCCCGCGCCGCAGCAGTTGTTTGCCATGACCACCCGCGCCACATTAAGTGTGTTTGAAGCTCGCTTCAAACCCGGCGACTACCTGGTGTTTGGCTCCGAAACCAAGGGCTTGAGTGAGGCCGTGCGTCAATCTTTTGAAGCCGGTCAAGCCATCCGGTTGCCGATGCTGACAGGCCAGCGCAGCCTGAACCTGTCCAACGCTGTGGCCGTCACCGTGTTTGAAGCCTGGCGACAAAATGGTTTTGCCACTTCAGGGGTACAACCGCGCCACTGATTGCGCCACGCAAACCGGTTTGGCAGCGCCTTCACTGCTGCTTTCTATGGTCACGTTCCACGTCACTTGCACGCCCTGTGGCTGGAGCGCCGCACACTGCGCCAGACTGATGCGTGCACGCAACTGGCTTCCCACTCGCACCGGTGCGGTAAACCGCACCCGGTTGAGTCCGTAATTCACCGCCATGCGCGCTGGCGTGATGTGGATACATTGCTCAAAAAAACGGGGAATCAAGGCCAGCGTCAGGAAACCGTGCGCAATCGTGCCGCCAAAAGGGCCTGTTTTGGCACGCTCCACATCCACGTGAATCCACTGCATATCGCCGGTGGCTGCGGCAAAACCATCCACCTGGGTCTGTGTGATCGGAACCCAATCACTCAGCGCCACTTCTTGTCCCACCACAGCAACCAACTCTTCAAAGGTATTGAAAATTTTCATATATTCACCGCATTGCGTCCCATAATAATTTCACGCCGGTCAGAAACATGCCCGCATACAAAAACCGGTAAAACAGCACTTGGCTAATGCGCCGCGCCAGTCGCACCCCTACCCAGACACCAAACGGTGCAATCGGCAGCAGCACCAGCGAAGTCGCAAAATTACGCCAGTCCAACAACCCCAACCAGGCATACGGGATCCACTTGGCCAGGTTGATCACAAAAAAGAAAAACGCCATGGTGGCGGTAAAGCGAATAGGCGAAAGCCGCAGCGGAATCATGTAGGCATTCACGGGTGGCCCACCCGCATGGGCAATGAAGCTGGTAAAGCCCGAAGTGGCCGTCAAGATGCCCCCCAGCCAGCGCGGCGGCGGTGGGCTGTCAGGCTTGGGCGGAAACAACAGCCGTTGCGCCAAAAAAAGCAGGGTGAACAAGCCAACGATACCGGCCACCGTATGCGCATTGAGAAGCTTGAACAACAAAGCCCCCACCACAATGCCCACCAGCCCGCAAGGGATCAAGAATTTCAACAGTTTCATATCGAAATCCTTGCGAAACGCCGCCATACCCAGCACATCCATCAGCAACAGCACCGGCATCAAAATGGCTGCCGCCTGAGGCACACTGACCGCCAACGCCATCATGGGCACGGCCAGCGACCCAAAGCCCGCACCAAAGCCACTTTTACTCACCCCCAGCAACAGCACGGCGGGAATGGTCACCGCATAAAAATACGGATCGGTGATGAAGGGATAAGTTTCAGGCAAGGACATGGGGCGACAATTTGAAAATGAACAGTTCAACCCTCAACAACATTCAACATTGGGGCGAAACCCTGCGGCTGCTGGTCGAACTCGCGGGCACGGCAGCGTTCGCATTGTCAGGGGTTTTAAAGGGAGCGCAAAAACGCCTGGATGCCGTAGGCGTGTGCGTGGTCGGGTTTCTGGCCGCCTTTGGCGGCGGCACGCTGCGCGACCTGCTGCTTGACGAGCGGCCTTTTTTTTGGGTGCAGCACGTTGAAATGCTCTGGGGCGTGCTGTTCTTGTGCTGGCTGGCCATGCTGTTCATGCGCACCCACCACATTGATAGCACCCGCAAAGCGATTGAGTGGCCCGATGCCCTGGGCTTGGGCTTGTTCACCGCCACGGGCCTGCACCAGGCCCTGGCCAGCCAGACCCCGGCACTGGTGGCGGTGCTGATGGGCTTGATCACCGGCGTGTTTGGCGGTGTGTTACGCGACATCGTGTGCAACGACATTCCCGCAGTTTTCAGCGACCACCATCCCTACGCGGTGTGCGCCTTTGCGGGTGGCTGGGCCTACATCGGCTTGTGGCAATGGGGCGCACCCGGTTGGGCTTCGCTGGTGGCCTGCGTGACCGTCACGGCTGGCTTGCGTGGTCTGGCCATGTGGCGCAACTGGCAGTTGCCCGCGTGGCAAGTGGACTAATTCCATTTCCAAATCGCAAGCGACAATTTGCGCCACCATGTTCAACCCATCCCAAGCCGACGTTCGCCGATTTTTTTGCTCTGTTTATGCCAAGGCCAATGCAAAACAATCGATGGAAGCTATTGAAACAATAGCAAGCCTGTGGATTGACGAGCACCCTGAGTACCACGCAGCCCTTGCCGATGTGGATGCCGCCCTGCGCAACATGGGTCAAGACGAAGAGGGCAAGACCAACCCTTTTTTGCATTTATCCATGCACTTGTCCATCACCGAGCAATGCAGCATTGACCAGCCGCGCGGTATTCGCCAAGCGGTTGAGTTGCTGACCCACCGACTGGACTCCCTGCACGACGCACACCATGACACCATGGAGTGCCTGGGGCAAATGCTGTGGGAAAGCCAACGCGCCGGACGGCCGCCAGACGGCGAAAGCTATGTGGCTTGCGTGCAGCGCCAAGCCACCCGCGATTGACCAGCCGTTCTACAAAATTTACTTGACGCGTGCGCGTTGCACGGTTTGCAGTTCACTCGGCAAGCTGCCCACGTAATCTGCCAACACTTTCAGGTCAGCATTCGAAAACTGCTTGGCCACACCACCCATGATCGGGTGACCACGGCCAATGAGGGGACGGTCATTGGTTTTGTAAGACCGCAGCGCCACATACAGGTAGTCTGCATGTTGACCCGCAATTTTGGGGTATGACGGGTCAATCGGCTTGCTGAAGTTGGGCCCGTGGCACGAGGTGCAGCCACCCTGGGTCACCAATTCGGCCGCCTTGGCTGAACCGTCTGCTGCCGTTGACGGCAGTGTGGCCCCGTTGCCAGTGGACTCGTAATACGCTGCCAGGTCTGCAATGTCCTGATCGGTCAAGCTGGATGCCAGCGTACGCATGGACGGGTGCTTGCGCTCACCGGCCTTGTAGGCATGCAGCGCTGCACGGATGTAGCCTGCACCTTGCCCATTGATCTTTGGCACCTGATGCACCTCAGGAAAACCAATGTGATAGCCTTTGATGCCATGACAACCAATGCACAACGCATTTTTTTTGCCGCCGGCTGCAGCATCCCCCTGGATGTCCTGGGCATAAGCGGTGACAGTGGTCGCGCAGGCGACAAGCAAGGATGACAGGGTCAACTGGAATTTGTTCATTTTGCTAAGACAATCCGAAAAAAACGGTTGGTGATTTGATAAATGTCAAACAATTATAGAAAGCCACCCGGCCTCGTCACCATGGCGTAAACCCGATAGTGCGCACAATAAAGCCACCGCTGCAACACTTTTTGCAAAACATCCACCCTTTAGCCAGGACACCATGAAATTCCAAGGTACCCCCAACTACGTCGCCACATCCGATTTGATGCTGGCGGTCAACGCCGCCATCACGCTGCAGCGCCCGCTGCTGGTCAAAGGCGAGCCCGGCACCGGCAAAACCATGCTGGCTGAAGAAGTATCCAGCGCCCTGAAGCTGCCGCTGCTGCAGTGGCACATCAAATCCACCACCAAGGCACAGCAAGGCTTGTATGAATACGACGCGGTGAGCCGCCTGCGCGACTCGCAACTGGCCGACGTGGACGGCGGCGAGCGCGTCAAAAACATCCACAACTACATCGTCAAAGGTGTGTTGTGGCAGGCCTTCACGGCCGACCGACCGGTGGCCCTGTTGATTGATGAAATTGACAAGGCCGACATCGAGTTTCCGAACGACTTGCTGCGCGAAATCGACCGCATGGAGTTTTATTGCTACGAGACGCGTGAACTGATCGCTGCCCGCCACCGCCCGCTGGTGTTCATCACTTCCAACAACGAAAAAGAGCTGCCCGATGCGTTTTTGCGCCGCTGCTTTTTTCACTACATCAAGTTCCCCGATGCCACCACCATGAAACAGATCGTGGACGTGCATTTTCCGGGCCTCAAAGCCGAGCTGCTCAGTGCCGCGATGAAGGTATTTTTTGATGTGCGCAACCTACCCGGTCTGAAGAAAAAACCCTCTACCAGCGAGCTGCTGGACTGGCTCAAACTGCTCATGGCGCAAGACATTCCTGCCTCTGTGCTGCAAACGGCGGACGACAAGGTCGCGGTGCCGCCACTGGTCGGTGCGCTGCTGAAGAACGAGCAGGACGTGACACTGTTTGAGAAGCTGGTGTTCATGCAAAGCCGCAACCGCTGAGCGCCAATCGTTTTTTTTGGAGAAACCCATGGCTTTTGTTGACCCCGTTACCCTGTCCGCACGCGGCATCACCTTGCTGCCCTTGTCCCTTGACCACGAAGCTGGTCTACGCGCCGCTGCGGCTGACGGTGCGTTGTGGAATCTTCGCGTGACCTCGGTGCCCGAACCGGAGAACACCCGCAAGTACATCGAAGACGCACTGGCCATGCGCGTGGCGGGCAACCGCTTCGCCTTCTGTGTGCTTGATGCCGCCAGCGGCAAAGTGCTGGGCAGCACCAGCTACCACGACATCCTTCCGGCGGTGAAGCGCGTCGAAATTGGCTACACCTGGTACGCCCAAAGCGCCCAGCGCAGCTTTGTGAACACCACCTGCAAACTGCTGCTGTTGACCCACGCTTTTGAGACGCTGGGCTGCCACGTGGTCGGCTGGCGCACCGACAACTTCAACTTTGCCAGCCAGGCCGCCATCGAGCGCCTGGGTGCGAAAAAAGACGGCGTGATTCGCGGCAATGCCTTGCGCCGCGACGGCACCATCCGCGACACCGTGATGTACAGCCTGCGCTCTGGTGAATGGCCGGAGGTGAAGGCGCAGCTGCTGTATTTGCTGAACAAACCACGTTGAACGCACAGCCCCGCAGGAAACAAAGCAAAGCGCACAGCCATACATTGCTATATTTTTAATAGCTGCTTGCGAATGTTACATGAGGGCTAGAGGGTGTTTTTACATAAACTTTGCAAAACACCACAGACCCTGAGCAGTGCCACGACCATGATCAACCATATACAATTTGTATATGGTATTTTGAGAGCACACCATGACCACCACCACCGCCGCCGTTTTTATGTCGGGCAACAGCCAGGCTGTGCGCTTGCCTAAAGAGTTTCAGCTCACCTCCAAACGCGTCACCATTGAGCGCCGGGGTGATGAGATCGTGCTGCGCGAAAAAAAGGCCACGGTGCGTGACCTCCTGAAAAACCTGCCTCCCCTGAGCCCAGCGGCCAAGCAAGTGTGGGAACAGGTTGAAGCACAAATTAACGACACTGCCCCGCAAGACCGCGACTGGAGCGCCCTGCTGGCATCGGACACCAACCCATCCCAATGAAGTACCTGCTTGACACCAACATCGTCAGCTACTTTCTGCG
>JBGSRY010000594.1:0-1633 GCA_041737325.1 Rhodoferax sp.
TGCTGTTGACGGCGCTGTTCATGCTGCCCGTGCTGGCGGTGATGGCCTCCTGGCTGTCGCTGGGGGAGGCACAGGGTGTGGCGCACGACATTTTGCTGGAGATGATGCAAACCGTGTTGCCAGAGTACCTGGGCAGCACCCTGTGGCTGAGTCTGATGGTCGGTCTGGGCGTGGTGGCGGTGGGCTTGTCGTGTGCAGCGGCGGTGACTTTGTTTGACTTTACTGGGCGGCGTTTTTTTGAATGGGCGCTGTTGTTGCCGCTGGCCATGCCAGCCTATGTGGTGGCCTACGCCTACACCGACTTTTTGCAGTTCAGTGGCCCCCTGCAAACCGGGATACGGGCGCTCACCGGCTGGCAGGGGCGGGTGTTTCCCGAGGTGCGCAACCTGGGCGGTGCGGCCTGGGTGTTTGTGTTTGCGCTCTATCCCTATGTTTACTTGTTGGCGCGCGCTGCCTTGAGTGAGCGTGCCGCGCATTTGATGGAGGCTGCACGCCTGCTGGGCGCACCGATGTCGCGTCGCATCTGGCAGATTGCCATGCCGTTGGCGCGTCCGGCTGTGGCAGCGGGTACCGCCTTGGCGTTGATGGAGACGCTGGCTGACTTTGGCGTGTCCAGTTACTTTGGCATCCAGACTTTTACCGCTGGCATTTACAAAGCCTGGCTGGCCATGGACAACCGCCTGGCCGCGGCGCAACTGGCCACGGTGCTGATGGTGTTGGTGGCGTTGTTGATGTATCTGGAGCGCAGATCGCGCCAAAAATTGCGTTTTGCCGCCAGCCGTGGGGCCCGTGCCGGGACCCTGGATGCCCAACCGCTGCGTTTGCACGGCATGCAGCACACGGTGGTGTGGTTGCTGTGCGGCTTGCCGGTGTTGGCCGGTTTTGTCTTGCCGGTGCTGTTCATGCTGCGCCCCTTGGTGGCCGACTGGGCCCTGTTGTCATGGGCCCAGTTTGGAGGCTGGGTGTTCAACAGCTTGCGCCTGGGGGCACTCAGCGCTGTGCTGGCCGTGACGCTGGCCTTTGGATTGGCGTTCAGTGCCAGGCAAAGCACCGATGCACCAACCCGCTGGGCAGTTCAATTGGCCGGGTTGGGTTATGCCGTGCCGGGGGCGGTGATTGTGGTCGGGCTGCTGTTGCCGGTGGGTTGGTTGCAGGCCCGGTGGCCTGACAGCGGGGTTGGTTACCTGATGACTGCCACGGTGCTGGGGTTGGTGTGGGCCTATCTGGTCCGGTTTTGTGCCGTGGGCTTGCAGTCGGTGCAAAGCGGGTATGCCCGTATCCCGGTCAGTTTTGATGATTCGGCACGCATGTTGGGTAGCGGCGCGTGGGGACTGTTGACCAAGGTGCATTGGCCGCTGCTCAAGCGCTCTACTGCGGCGGCTTTGTTGCTGGTGCTGGTGGATGTGATGAAAGAGCTGCCGGCCACGCTGGTGCTGCGGCCTTTCAACAGCGACACGCTGGCGGTGGTGGCGTACCAGTTGGCGCGTGACGAACGTCTGGGGGAAGCGGCCTTGCCGTCGCTGGCGTTGGTCTTGGTGGGGCTGATCCCGGTGGTGATGCTCAGCCGCACACTCAGAGGCGAGCGGGGTTGAAGACGGTTTCCGGCGGATGATGGTGGCATACTTGGCGGCAG
>JBGSRY010000597.1:0-2196 GCA_041737325.1 Rhodoferax sp.
AGCTGTGGTGGCGTTGCTGGATGGTCAGTTGACCCCGCAGCAAGCGGTGCTGGCCCTGATGGGGCGCGAGCCGGCGGCTGAGCAGGTTGGCATGCAACCCAGCGAACTTTCGAAAGGTGAACTTGGATGACAGCAGCTTCGGATTTTTCACCTCTGGTGGTGGCGGCGTTGGCGCAGGCCGATGTGGCCCGCGCCTTGCAGGAAGATGTGGGTGCTGCTGACCTGACGGCAGGTTTGGTGAACCCGGCCACGCAGGCCTGCGCCCGGGTGTTGGCGCGCGAGTCGGCCGTGATCTGTGGCGAAGCGTGGGTGCGGGCCGCTTTTGTGCAGGTAGACCCGGCCATTGAACTGCTCTGGTTGGTTCCTGAAGGCCAACGCTGCGCCCCTGACCAAGTGATTTTCGAGGCCCGTGGTGCGGCGCGTGCTTTGTTGACGGCCGAGCGCACGGCGTTGAATTTTTTGCAGTTGCTCAGTGCCGTGGCCAGTAAAACCGATGAATTTGTGCAGGCGGTGCAAGCCGTGCCCGGGGCCCGCGCCCGCATTGTGGACACGCGCAAGACACTGCCCGGTTTGCGGCTGGCGCAGAAATACGCGGTGCACATCGGCGGCGGGGTCAATCATCGGCTTGGGCTGTATGACGCTGTACTCATCAAAGAAAACCACATCGCTGCAGCTGGCGGTGTGGCCGCTGTTCTGCAAGCAGCTGCCCAGGCGGCACCGCAAGCCCGGTTTGTCGAGATTGAGGTCGAAACTCTGACGCAACTGGCGCAGGCGCTGGAGGCCGGGGCGCGCATGGTGTTGCTGGACAACATGAGTCTGGGGCAGTTGCAAGAAGCGGTGCAACTCAACGCCGGGCGTGCCATTCTGGAAGTGTCCGGCGGGGTCAATTTGTCCACGGTGCGTGCCATTGCCGCAACCGGGGTTGACCGCATCTCCATTGGGGCACTGACCAAAGATGTGAAGGCCATTGATTTTTCAATGCGTTTTGCATCTAGCCCTTGATAATGCTACAAAGTTAGCAATCATTTTTATAGCACGTTGGAGTCCTCATGATCACCATTCTGAAAGAAGTCGATTACGAACAACCGCAACAAGAGCTGCAAGCCAGTGATGCCGCTTGTGCCACCCGGCACGCCTGGGCCCGCGTGCCGCAAGAACCCAGCCAGGCTGAGCGTGCCGTGCTCAAAGACAAAATTCGGGCCCTGCTGAAGGAAAAAAATGCAGTCATGGTGTCGCACTACTATGTGCACCCCGACCTGCAGGACTTGGCCGAAGAAACCGGTGGTTTGGTCAGTGATTCGCTTGAGATGGCACGCTTTGGCCGCGACCATGCGGCGCAGACGCTGGTGGTGTCGGGTGTGCGTTTCATGGGTGAAACGGCCAAGATATTGTCGCCAGAAAAGCGTGTGCTGATGCCCGATCTGGATGCCACCTGCTCCCTGGATCTGGGTTGCCCGGTGGACGAATTCACGGCCTTTTGTGATGCCCATCCAGACCGCACCGTGGTGGTGTACGCCAATACCAGTGCGGCGGTCAAGGCACGTGCCGACTGGCTGGTGACCTCTGGCTGTGCGCTGGACATTGTCAAGGCCCTCAAAGACCAGGGGCACAAAATTTTGTGGGCCCCAGACCGCCACCTGGGGCGCTACATTGAGCGCGAAACCGGAGCCGACATGCTGATGTGGAACGGCTCCTGCATCGTGCACGACGAATTCAAAGCCTTTGAGCTTGAAAGCCTGATGCGGGAACACCCCCAGGCCAAGGTGCTGGTGCACCCCGAGTCCCCCGCCCCTGTGGTGGCACTGGCCGATGCGGTGGGCTCCACTTCAGCCATTTTGCAAGCCGCACGCGAGATGGATGCCAAAGAATTCATTGTGGCGACCGACAACGGCATGATGCACAAACTGCGCACACTCAACCCCGGCAAGGTGTTCCTGGAAGCCCCCACCGCAGGCAACAGCGCCACTTGCAAAAGTTGCGCCCATTGCCCCTGGATGGCCATGAACGGCCTGGCCGATGTGGCGCGCGTGCTGGAGACCGGGGCCAATGAAGTGCAGGTCAACCCGGCCCTGATGGCTCGTGCCCGGCTACCCATTGACCGCATGCTGGCCTTCACCGCCGCCCGCAAGGGCGGGGCTGCCACTGCCGGGCAACTGGTGGCGGGGATTGGCGCGGCCTGAAACGCCCTGAAAGGCC
>JBGSRY010000619.1:0-2734 GCA_041737325.1 Rhodoferax sp.
GGCAGATTGCCATCAAGCCCGGCAAACCGTTTGCCTATGGCTGGGTGGGTGCAGGTGCAGGGCAGGGCGCGCACTTCATTGGCTTGCCCGGCAACCCGGTGTCGAGTTTTGTCACCTTTTTGCTGCTGGTGCGGCCGTTTCTGCTGCGCTTGCAGGGGGTGGCCGAGGTCACTCCAAATTCAATAGCTGCCAGCGCAGGATTTACCTGGGCCAGGGCCGATAAACGCCGTGAATTTTTGCGCGTCAAACGGCAGCCTGATGGCAGCCTGGCGCTGTTTTCCAACCAGAGTTCGGGCGTGCTGACCTCAGCCGTGTGGGGTGACGGGCTGGTGGACAACCCGCCTGGCCAGACCATTGCCGCAGGGGACGTGGTGCGTTTCATTTCTTTTGCGGAGTTGTTGGCATGAAAGTCACGGTCAAATATTTTGCGGGCATCCGCGAGGCCATCGGCACAGGCAGCGAGTCACGCGAAACAGCGGCTGTCACGTTGGGACAGTTGCGTGATGAACTGATTGCGCTGGGCGGCGCGTACGCTGATGCACTGGCACGCGGCAAGGCGGTGCGGTTGGCGCTCAACCAGGCCATGAGCGACGAAGCAGACGCTTTGACCGCGGGGGCAGAAGTGGCGTTTTTTCCGCCCGTGACAGGCGGATAAAACGCTATTTATTAGATAGCTGTTCGCGCTTTATATAGAAGGGCTAGAGGCCAATTTATCATGCAAAAAATGCCCCGCGTTTCAGTTCAAACAGCCGACTTCAACGTGGCCGATGAAATTGCCACCCTGCGCGCCCAAGACCCGCGTGTGGGGGCGGTGTGCAGCTTCATCGGCACGGTGCGTGACCACACCGCAGGCGAGCCCGGCAAGATCAGCAGCATGGAGCTGGAGCATTACCCCGGCATGACCGAGGCCAGCATTGAAGCCATGATCGACGAGGCTTGTTTGCGCTTTGATATCTATGCCGCGCGCGTCATCCACCGCGTGGGCTTGTTGCAGCCACTGGACCAGATTGTGCTGGTGGTGGTGACCAGCGCGCATCGTGGCGAAAGCTTTGCCGCTTGCGAGTTTTTGATGGACTACCTCAAAACCCAGGCCCCGTTCTGGAAGAAAGAACAAACGCCAGAGGGGGCCAAGTGGGTCGATGCGCGGGTGAGTGACGACGCTGCGCTGGCCAAATGGGGCATTCAGGCGCGCAACGCATGAGTGGGGTCACGGCGCAGCGCACGATTTTTACGACACCTGTTGTGGCATCGATGTTTCGGGCTCTGTCAGTGGCCTATCTGCGGTTGGCGGGCTGGAAGGTGCAGGGTGCGTTGCCTGCGCAGGGGCGCAGAAGTGTCTTGATTGCCGCGCCACACACCAGCAACTGGGATTTGCCCTACACGCTGATGGTGGCGTTTGCGTTGCGCCTGAACATTCAGTGGATGGGCAAGGCCAGCCTCTTTCGCTTTCCGTTTGGCGGCCTGATGCGCTGGCTGGGCGGCATTGCCGTGGATCGGTCCAAATCCAACAACCTGGTGGCTGCATCGGCACAGGCCATTGAAATGGCGGGCGCGGCGTTTCAGTTGATCGTGCCGCCCGAGGGCACACGTGCCAAAACACGCTACTGGAAGACCGGCTTTTATCACATCGCTGTTGCGGCCAATGTGCCGATCGTGCTGGCTTACATGGACTACAGCCGCAAGATCAGCGGCTTGGGCCCGCTGCTGCAACCCAGCGGTGATCTGGATGCCGACATGGCGACCATCAAGGCTTTTTACGCACCGTTCAAAGGCAAGAACGCGGCTCAGTTTCAGCACGACTAACGCGCCAAGACGGCCAACCCTGCGCGTGCGGTACGCGTCATCACTTGAAAACCGCCCATACGCCACAAGTTACAAGTCAACTTGGAGGATTTGCTATGCGTATGGATAAATTGACAACAAAGTTTCAGGAAGCCTTGGCGGATGCCCAAAGTCTGGCGCTGGGGCAGGATCATGCCTACATTGAGCCAGCGCATGTGTTGGCAGCCATGCTCAAGCAGGACAATGGTCCCAAAGCGCTGTTGCAGCGTGCTGGGGTCAATGCGCCGGGTTTGCTGGCTGCGGCTGAGACCGCAGTCAAGAAATTGCCGCAGGTCACTGGGCATGAACAAGTGCAGGTTGGTCCTGAGCTGGCCAAACTGTTGCAGGCTACTGAAAAGGAAGCCATCAAGCGCAAGGACGAGTTCATTGCCAGCGAGTTGTTCTTGCTGGCCCTGAGCGAATCAAAAGGCACGTTGGGTGATGCCGCACGTGCCAACGGCCTGACGCGCAAGAGCCTGGAGGCCGCCATTGACGCGGTGCGCGGTGGCCAGAGCGTGGACAGTGCCGACGCTGAAGACCAGCGTGAAAGCCTCAAGAAGTATTGCATTGACCTGACCGAGCGCGCCCGCGCGGGCAAGCTCGACCCGGTGATTGGCCGCGACGATGAAATTCGCCGTGCCATTCAGGTGCTGCAACGCCGCACCAAAAACAACCCGGTGCTGATTGGTGAGCCCGGTGTCGGCAAAACGGCAATAGTGGAAGGGCTGGCGCAGCGCATTGTGGCCGGTGAAGTGCCTGATTCACTCAAGGGCAAACGGGTGCTGAGCCTGGACATGGCCTCGCTGCTGGCCGGTGCCAAATTCCGGGGCGAGTTTGAGGAACGTCTGAAAAATGTGCTCAAGGATTTGGCCAAAGACGAAGGCCAGACCATTGTGTTCATTGACGAGCTGCA
>JBGSRY010000535.1:0-2472 GCA_041737325.1 Rhodoferax sp.
AAGCTGCGCGCCGCCGGGGTAGCGGTTGACCTTGAAATTTATCGGGGTGTGACCCACGAGTTCATCAAAATGGGTCGTGCGCTGCCCGAGGCGCGCCGTGCCCACCAAGATGCGGCGCGCGCTTTGCGGCAGAGTTTTGCCCCCTCTGAAGCCGCTCCCACGCATCAAACAAGCGTGCGTCATTTGGGGTAATGCTCTAAGGTTGTACTGGTTTAGGCTGTGGATATTAGGGTAAACCCTTATAATCAAAGCCTATCCACATGAAAGGGACTCACCATGTCCACCCTGTTAGCGTTCATCAAAGCGCTGGTTCCCGGTTTTCAAAGCCAAAAAACATTGGATGAGGCCTACCTGGCTGAATCTGCCGATGTGTATGACCTGGAGCGGCGCATGCGCGAGCTTGACCTGGCTGCGCGAAATAAAGCCCAAAACATGGTTTTTGGCAACATGATGCCTTGAGAGCCACCATGACCACCCCCAACCCGGAATTGACCCAAGTTGTTGACAGTTTCAAGCGCTCTGCGGCACTGGCGCAGGCGCTGCCTTTTGACATGGCACGTGAGCAATATGCCAAGGCCGTTCAAGCCGGGTTGCTGCGCCGCTCGATGCTGGACTGGGCCAAGTTTGAGCAGCAAGTCCACTTGCTGGAGCAAATCACGCTGGGCCCCTTGGCGCGCCGGGTGTAACGGCTAGATATCCGCCAACAGCGGGTAGGGGGGTGGCAACACCACCAGCAATGGGCCATCCGGCTGTCCCAGGCGCACGCCACCGGCCTCAAAAGCGCTGATCTGCATCGACACAATCGCATCACAACCACCGCCCGGTGCGCCAGCCGCTTGCACCACCAAGCCACACGGCTGGCTGGCATCTTGCGGGGAAAACAAGGCATCACCCGACTGCATGGCAACCGTTGCATGCGCCAGGTAAGCGCGGCGCTTCAAGGTGCCCCGAAACTGGCTGCGTGCCACCACCTCTTGCCCTGGGTAACAGCCCTTTTTGAAATTGACCCCACCGACCGACTCGTAGTTCAGCATCTGGGGCACAAAGGCTTCAAACACCGCTTGCGTCACGGTGGCAATGCCACTGCGCACTTCACCCCAGGCCCAGAGCGCTTCAGTCAACGCTGTACCCGTGGGGGCGGCGGCATCGACCGGGCACACATACAGGGCACGTGGGATGCCATCGGCAGCGTAGAGCGTGATCACACTTGCAGCACCAACATCGGCTCTGGCCCAGGCAGAACCTGAGCCAGGTGCTCCATTTTTTGATGCAGCCTGTCCAGCCAGACCGTACACCGCAAATTCATGACTGGCATCACTGAGCTTGACCTTGGCACGCATCACAAACAGGCTCAAACGCTTCAAGGTGGCCGCCAACACATCGGCACTGCACAGCAGCAGGATGTCGGTCGGGCTGCGCTTGAAACCGATAAAGCTGGCTTGCAAGCGCCCTTTGGCATTGCAAAATCCGGCCAGACGCGCTTCAGACGCGCCCAGCAATGAAAAATCGTTGGTCAATTGACCGTGCAAAAATTTGGCCGCATCGTCGCCCTGGGCCCGGATCAGGCCGCAGTGTGTCAGGTGGGCCACGCCCTGGAGGAGTTCTAGAGATGAGTTCATGGCTGAATTATCATGCGCAGTCGTTTTTTGATAAGGCAGCAAGGTTGTGCGTAAAGCGTTGATTTCAATGGTGGTGCTGGCGCTGGCCTTGGGGAGCTGGGCCGTGTGGTGGCTGAACCACCCGCTGACTCTGGCCGCGGCGACCCTGGACTTGTCGGTGGAGCCCGGCACACCCCCGCGCGGTGTGGCCCAGGACGCGGTGGACAGCGGTGTGCAGACCTCGCCCGTGCTGCTTTACCAGTGGTTTCGCTGGTCCGGCCAGGCGCGGCAGATCAAGGCTGGTAACTACGAACTGCAAGCGGGTGTGACCCCGCGCAGCCTGCTGGACAAACTGACCCGGGGCGAAGAAGCACTGCGCTCGGTGACGCTGGTGGAAGGCTGGACTTTCAAGCAAGTGCGCATGGCACTCTTAAAAGCAGAGCACCTAGCCCATGATACACAAGGGCTAGAGGCTGATTTGATCATGAAAAAACTGGGCCAGCCAGCGCTCCACCCTGAGGGGCGCTTCTACCCCGACACCTACACCTATGCCAAAGGCAGCAGCGACCTGCGCGTGTTGCAGCGTGCCCAGCGTGCCATGGCGCACCACCTGGAACAAGCCTGGAGCCTGCGCTCAGCCACCTCGCCTTTGAAGTCGCCCGACGAATTGCTGACCCTGGCCAGCATTGTTGAAAAAGAAACCGGCCGCGCCGATGACCGCGCGCTGGTGGCGGCGGTGTTCAACAACCGCTTGCGATTGGGCATGCTGCTGCAAACCGACCCTACTGTGATCTATGGCCTGGGTGACAAATTTGACGGCAACCTGCGCCGACGCGATTTGCTCACCGACACGCCCTGGAACACCTACACCCGC
>JBGSRY010000541.1:0-7734 GCA_041737325.1 Rhodoferax sp.
CTTCTTCTACACCCACACCGACCAGTGGCGTTATGAGACCGTGGGCGTGGATGAAATCTTGTCACCGCTGGCCGACAAGGCCAAGTTTGGCGGCAGCATGATTGACTACAACGTGCGCTCTGAGCGCATGGGCTGGTTGCCCAGCGCACCGCAGCTCAAAACCAACCCGCTTGAGGTGGTGCGCGCTGCCGAAGCCGCCAACATGGAGCCCAAAGACTATTTGACCAAGGGCTTGAAAGACGGCAGCCAGGTCATGAGCTGTGAAGACCCGGACCACCCCAACAATTGGCCGCGCAACATGTTCGTTTGGCGCTCCAATATTTTGGGCTCCAGCGGCAAAGGGCATGAGTACTTTTTGAAGCACTTGCTGGGTACCAAGAACGGCGTGCAAGGCAAAGATTTGGGCCCCGAGAACGGCCGTCCTTCTGAAGTGGTGTGGCATGACCAGGCCCCCGAGGGCAAGCTCGATTTGGTGGTCACGCTCGATTTCCGCATGAGCACCACCTGCCTGTACTCTGACATCGTGCTGCCATCGGCTACCTGGTACGAAAAAAACGACATGAACACCAGCGACATGCACCCGTTCATTCACCCGCTCTCGGCAGCGGTGGATCCGGCCTGGCAATCGCGCAGTGACTGGGAAATCTACAAAGGTTTTGCCAAAAAGTTCAGCGAGCTGTGCGTCGGTCACCTGGGTGTGGAGCGTGAGATGGTGCTCACCCCCATCATGCATGACACCCCGGCCGAGATGGCGCAACCGTTTGGCGTACAAGAGTGGAAAAAAGGCGAGATCGACCTGATTCCTGGCAAAACCGCGCCAAGCTTCATGGTCGTCGAGCGCGACTACCCCAATGTCTACAAACGTTTCACGGCGGTTGGCCCGCTCATGAACAAGGTAGGCAATGGCGGCAAGGGCATCAGCTGGGACACCAAGATTGAAGTCACGCAGCTCGGCCAGCTCAACGGCCTGGTGCTAGAGCCGGGCGTGACCTGCGGTATGCCCAAAATTGAGACCGACATCGATGCCTGCGAAGTGATTCTGCAGTTGGCCCCCGAGACCAATGGCCACGTGGCGGTGAAAGCCTGGCAAGCCCTGGGCAAACAAACCGGTTTGGACCACACCCACCTGGCGATCCACCGCGAAGACGAAAAAATCCGTTTCCGCGACATCCAGGCGCAGCCGCGCAAGATCATCTCAAGCCCTACCTGGAGCGGCATCGAGAGTGAAACCGTGTCGTACAACGCCGGTTACACCAACGTGCACGAGATGATCCCATGGCGCACCCTGACCGGGCGTCAGCAGTTTTACATGGACCACCCGTGGATGATTGCGTTTGGTGAAGGCTTTACCAGCTACCGGCCACCGGTGGACCTGAAAACCACCAACGCCATCCAGAACCGCAAGCCCAATGGCAACAAAGAGATTGCGCTGAACTTCATCACGCCGCACCAGAAATGGGGCATTCACAGCACCTACAGCGACAACCTGCACATGCTCACCTTGAGCCGTGGCGGCCCGATTGTCTGGATCAGTGAAGACGATGCCAAAGCGGCAGGCATTGAAGACAACGACTGGATTGAACTCTTCAACCTGAACGGTGCCTTGACCGCCCGTGCCGTGGTCAGCCAGCGCGTGCGCAACGGCATGTGCCTGATGTACCACGCGCAGGAAAAGCTGGTGAACATGCCCGGCTCGGAGATCACCGGGGGTCGTGGTGGCATTCACAACTCGGTGACACGCATTGTGCTGAAACCCACCCACATGATTGGCGGCTACGCGCAATTCAGTTACGGCTTCAACTACTACGGAACCATTGGCACGAATCGCGACGAATTTGTGGTGCTGCGCAAGATGAACAAGGTGGACTGGCTGGATGACGAAGGGAGCGCAGCATGAACCTAGCTGTCTTACCCCTTTCCCCTCTGGGGGAAGGCAGGGATGGGGGCTGACTGTCGGGCATATCGCAAGCCCTAGCCCTCACCCTAACCCTCCCCCAGAGGGGGAGGGAACAAGTCAATAAAGCAAAGGAAAGCAAATCATGAAAATTCGCGCACAAATCGGCATGGTGCTCAACCTGGACAAGTGCATTGGTTGCCACACTTGTTCGGTCACCTGCAAAAACGTCTGGACCAGCCGCCCCGGCATGGAATACGCCTGGTTCAACAACGTCGAAACCAAGCCCGGCATCGGCTACCCAAAAGAATGGGAAAACCAGGACAAATGGAATGGTGGCTGGGTACGTAAAGCGGACGGCAAAATTGAGCCGCGGCAGGGAGCCAAGTGGAAGCTGTTGATGAAAATCTTCGCCAACCCCAACTTGCCGCAGATCGACGACTACTACGAACCCTTTACCTTTGACTACGCGCATCTGCAAAGCGCACCTGCGGGCAACAACGTGCCCACCGCCCGCCCGCGCAGCCTGATCACCGGTCAGCGCATGGAAAAAATTGAATGGGGCCCGAACTGGGAAGAAATTCTGGGTGGCGAGTTTGCCAAGCGCAGCAAAGACAAAAACTTTGATGACATCCAGAAAGACATTTACGGCCAGTTTGAAAACACCTTCATGATGTATCTGCCGCGCCTGTGCGAGCACTGCCTGAACCCGGCCTGTGTTGCATCGTGCCCGTCAGGCAGCATCTACAAGCGCGAAGAAGACGGCATTGTGCTGATTGACCAGGACAAATGCCGCGGCTGGCGCATGTGCATCAGCGGCTGTCCGTACAAAAAAATCTACTACAACTGGAAGAGCGGCAAGGCCGAAAAATGCATCTTCTGCTACCCGCGCATTGAAGCTGGCATGCCCACCGTGTGCTCTGAGACCTGCGTCGGCCGCATCCGCTACCTGGGCGTGTTGCTGTATGACGCAGACCGCATCCAGTCTGCTGCCAGCGTCGAGCGTGATCGCGATTTGTACCAAGCGCAACTTGATATTTTTCTGGACCCCACGGATCCCAAAGTCATTGAGCAAGCCCGCCTGGATGGCATTCCCGACAAGTGGATGGATGCCGCACGCAACAGCCCGGTCTACAAGATGGCGGTGCAATGGAAAGTGGCCCTGCCGCTGCACCCCGAATACCGCACGCTGCCGATGGTCTGGTATGTGCCACCGCTTTCGCCCATCAGCGCGGCGGCAAATGCCGGCCAGATTGGCGCCAACGGTGTCATTCCTGACGTGAAGCAACTGCGCATTCCGGCCAAATACCTGGCCAATTTGCTCACGGCCGGCGACACCATGCCGGTAGAACGTGCCCTGGAGCGCATGCTGGCCATGCGCGCCTACCAGCGTGAGAAGCATGTGGACAACCGCATCAACACCGCCGCGCTGGAACAAGTGCAAATGACCCAGCTGGAAGTGGAAGAGATGTACCACGTGATGGCCATTGCCAATTTTGAGGACCGCTTTGTCATCCCCAGCACCCACCGCGAATACGCCAAGAACACCTTTGACGTGCGTGGCGGTTGCGGCTTCAGTTTTGGCAACGGTTGCTCTGACGGGGCCAGCGAAACCAGTCTGTTTGGCGGTACCAAACGCCGCACCATCCCGATCCAGGCGGAGGTATAGACCATGGCACAACTTCACAACACTTCGATCAGCCTGCGCGTGCTGGCGCGCTTGCTGGCCTACCCCAATGCAGCGCTGCGTGCCGATCTGGCGGATATGCAGACTGCGCTGCAAGCCGACCGGGCGTTGGGTGCCAAGCGCAAAGCCGAGCTACAGACGCTGATGCAACACTTGGCAACGGGCACACCGCTGCAACTTGAGGCCGACTACGTTGAACTGTTCGACCGGGGCCGCGCCACCTCATTGCACCTATTTGAGCATGTGCACGGTGACTCGCGTGACCGCGGCCCGGCCATGATCGACCTGACCAAAACCTATGAAGCTGCCGGCCTGTTTCTGTCTCCCGGCGAGCTGCCCGACTACCTGCCGGTGTTGCTGGAATTTGCCTCCACACAACCGCCCAAAGAAGCGCGTAGCCTGCTGGGTGAAATGGTGCACATCCTGAACGCCATTTTCAGCGCCCTGCAACAGCGCAACACCGCTTACGCCAGCGTGCTGGGTGCATTGATTGAACTCAGCGGCGAAACAGCGCAAACCGTGAAGGTCACCGCTGACGAGCCGCTGGATGCCGCCTGGGAAGAGCCCGAGGTATTTGGCGGCTGCTCCGTCAAAGGCCAGGACAAACCCGGCCAGGCACAACCTATTCACTTTGTCAAATCCAACGCGGCCGCCACGAACGCTGCTGCACTTGCTGGAGCCCCACTATGAACACCCTTGACCACTTCTTGTTCGGCATCTATCCGTACATCGCCTTTGTCGTCTTTTTGGCCGGCAGCCTGCTGCGCTTTGACCGTGACCAGTACACCTGGAAAAGCGACTCGTCACAAATGCTCAAAATGGGGCAACTGCGCTGGGGCAGCAACCTGTTTCACATTGGCGTGCTGTTCCTGTTTGTGGGCCACACCATCGGCATGTTGACACCGCACTTTGTGTATGAGCACTTCATCAGCGCGGGCAATAAGCAACTGATGGCCATGATCAGCGGCGGCCTGGCCGGGTTGCTGGGTTTTGTTGGTGTCACCATTCTGCTGAACCGCCGCCTGAGCGAGCCACGCATCCGCATCAACTCCAAAACCAGCGACATCGTGCTGTTGATGCTGCTGTGGCTGCAACTGGCGCTGGGTCTGGTCACCATTCCGTTGTCAGGCCAACACCTGGACGGCAGCATGATGATGAAACTGGCCGGCTGGGCCCAGGCCATCGTCACCTTCCAACCTGGTGCGGTGAATTTGCTGGCTGACGTAGGCTTTATCTTCAAGGCACATATGTTTCTGGGCATGAGCATCTTCTTCATCTTCCCGTTCACACGCCTGGTGCACGTGTGGAGTGGCTTTGCCTCGGTCAGTTATTTGCTGCGCCCGTACCAAGTGGTGCGTGCACGCCGCCTCAATGTACCCGCCGGTCGCAACCAGCCACGCCGTTCAGATGCTGCAGTTTAAGGAGCACTTCATGCAATCAAATCAAGGGCTAGAGGCCAATTTTGCACACATCAATGGCGTGCCTATCCAGGCCACCAGCGAAACGTTGGATGCCGACACCCTGCGCCAGCGCGCCTATTCTGAACTGCTGCGCCAGGCCGCCGTCAGCAAGGGCTTGCTGGCCAGCGATGATGCACCAGCCCTTGATGGTGTCCTGAGCGAAACCGCCAGCGCCGCTATTGAAATGTTGCTGGAGCAGGAACTGGTGCTGCCTGAGCCGTCTGAAGCCGCCTGTCGGCGTTACCACGCTGGGAACCCAGGCATGTACACCACGGGCGAACGCGCCCAAGTGCGCCACATCCTGTTTGCCGTGACCCCTGGTGTGGATCTGAATGCCTTGCGCAAACAAGCCGAAGCCACACTGCTCAACGTGCGCTGTCATGACGACCAGCCCACCGACGATGCCTTTGCCAAAACCGCACGCACCTTGTCCAACTGCCCCAGCGGGGCGGAGGGCGGCCAATTGGGCTGGTTAGCCACAGCCGACTGTGCACCAGAATTTGCCAAGGAACTGTTTGGCAACAAAGAAGTGGGCGTGTTGCCACGTTTGGTACACAGCCGCTTTGGTCTGCATGTGGTTGAAGTGTTGGCACGTGAGGCCGGTACTGTCCAGCCGTTTGAAACCGTTCACGGTGCGGTGGCCATGAAGTTCAAGCAGCAAACCTATGTGACGGCGCTGCGTCAATACCTGAGTTTGCTGGTCGCGCAGGCGCAGATTGCGGGTGTCGATCTGGACTGTGCTGAAACCCCTTTGGTGCAGTAGACAGGTTGCGCCATGCCTATTTCAAGTTTTGACGATTTACTGCTGGCCGCTTGCCAGCAAGCCCAGGGCCAGCGCTTGCTGCTGGTGTTTGCTGATGCCGTTTTGGATGCCGATGCCACACCCGCGCAGCGCGCAGCCTTTGCGCAAGGTACAGGCGGTGCACTGGTGCCCGCCATGTGCGTGGACAAAACCCCGGATGAAATTGGCAACTTTGAGCAACTGCAGCAGCAGGCCAGCCAATTCAACGCACCTTGGCAGGTGCTGTTTGCCAGCACCCTGTCGGGCACGGGCTCAGAGCCGCCCAGCAGTCAAACGGCCGAAGCAGCGCTGACACGGATGGTGGAAGCCATCAAACGCGGCGATTTGGCCAACATGGTCACGTTTGACCGTCTGGGTCAAGCCATTGAACTGGCTTAAATCTTGCCATGACAGCCTTTGAGTTGACGCGATTTTTATCTGCTTCGGCGCTGTTTTGCGGTCTCAGCGACACCGAATTGGACTGCGTGGCAAACATCTGCCAGTTCAGACAACTCCGCCGTGGTGACTACGTGTTTCAGGTCGGTGACGGCTGTGAATCTTTCTACATCGTGGTGTCCGGGCAAGTCAAACTTTTCCTGACATCGCCTCTTGGACAAGAAAAGGTGATCGAGATTTTCAGTGCGTGTCAAAGCTTTGCCGAAGCCATCATGTTTCTGGACAAACCCTACATCTTCAATGCGCAAGCGCTCAACGACGTGGTGTTGCTGGAAATAAGCAAGCAAAGCGTTTTTAGCGAAATTGCCCGTGACCCCAAATTTGCCATGCACATGCTGGGCGGGGTGTCTCGACGGCTGCAAACCTTGATTCAGGACGTGGAAGGCTACGCCCTGAAAAATGGCCTGCAGCGCCTGATTGTGTTTTTGTTACGCGACGTAGACCCTGACTCATTACCTGAAACCAACAGCCTGGTGGTGACCTTGCCCGCCAGCAAAGGCACGATCGCCTCGCGCTTGTCCCTGACCCCGGAATATTTTTCGCGCGTGCTGCATGACCTGGCAGACAAGCAACTCATCGTGCTGGACGGCCGCACCATCCGGATTCCGGATGTACAAAAGCTGATCAATTTGGGTGACGCGTAGCGTGCCGCTTATGCACTTCACATGGTGCGGTGGCTGGCGCAATCAAGCACAATGTCTGGCATGCAACAGCACCTTCTCATGCCAACGATCCTTGGGCTCCTCTGCGGCCTGACAACAAATGCCAGCGCCGCCGCCCGCCTGCACTGTGAGGTGACCTATGCGGGTGCAACTCAAGTGGTGGAAACACTGGCGGCAAGCGAACCCTACGCTGCACCCAGCGTCAACATCGGCGGGCGCTTCTGGTTCAAGGCGGTGATGGTAGGGCCGGCCGAGCGGCCGGATTACGTCAAGCTCTATGCCTACTTTGATACGCCCCGGCAACCGTTGTTGCTGCAGGAGGCAGTGTATTTGCCGCCCTTTCAGGCCAGCGCAACGCCCTACCCCTTGACCGGCATACAACGCCTTTATGCAGGAACGATGGAGCGGGAATTGCTGTACAGCTGCACCCTGCAAGGGGTACAGCCATGAGCACCCTGAAAACCATGCGGCAACACAGTCTGGCACTGCTGGCGTGCTTGGTCTGCGCCCTGTCTGCCGCTGCACCACCCACTGCACCACCCACTGCACCTGTGACCCTGCTGTTTGCCGGTGACATTGTGCTGGACGACACGGCCGGCGAACTGATCCAACAAGGCGGCGACCCGTTCGCTGATTTCGAGCCCCTCTTCAAACAGGCCGATATCCGCCTGGCCAACCTTGAATGCGTGGTAGCCACCAGCGGCTCAGCGGGCGACAAAAACTTTACCTTTCGCGCCCACCCCCACGTGCTGCCGGTGCTCAAACGCCATTTTGATGCCTTGGCGTTGGCCAAC
>JBGSRY010000596.1:0-2393 GCA_041737325.1 Rhodoferax sp.
GAGCCAGTTTCGGGCTTGGAGGCGGGGATGTCCTCAACGGCGAGTTGGCGCACAAAGTTGGGGTGGCTCACGCTGGCCTTTCGATGATTTCCCAGTGGCCGGCCTTGTCAGAACCCACACGCCGGATTTGGCCTTGCTCACGCAGTGCCTTGAGGTGGCGCTCTACGGTACGGGTGGTCTTGTCAATCAAGCTGGCCACTTCCTTGGCGGACAACCTGGGTTGCTGTGCCAATAGCGCCAAGATTTGATCCGGTACACCGACATTTACACCGACATTTACACCGACATTTGCGGGGACATCCACCACCGTCTGCGTGGCGACATCAATGTATTTGTACAGCGAATTGGCGATGGCATCGAGCATAAAGTCAATGAACGGGCGGCAATCCACTGCGCCAGCATGTTAATCCTGCAAGGCCTTGTAATACAGCGCCTGATTGTGGTGAACCAGCGTCTCCATTGGCATCCAGGCAAACAGCGGATTCCATTGCGCAAGGATCAGCGTTTGCCACAGCCGCCCGATTCTCCCGTTGCCATCGCGAAACGGGTGGATGTATTCCAGCCGGTAGTGGATGGCCGAACTCTTGATGAGCGGATGCGCTTCGCTGGTTTTGCCCCAATCCAGCAGCTGCGCGACAAGGTCGGGCACTTGGGCCGACAGCGCGCCGCGATGCAACAAGGTGCCATCACTGGCCACGACGGCCACCCCGCCCGTACGAAACTGGCCTGATTCACCGATCAGGGTATCGTCCTGAGTGGCCTGGGCATGGTCTCGCTCACCCATGCAGGCGTAAATACCTCACCGGGATCAGGGACGCGTTGTTTTGACTTGACGAGGTTCATGCGGCTGGTGGCTTGTTCGCGGAGGCGGTTTGGGTCAATACAGGCTAACAATTGTCGTTTACTTCCACACCTCCCTGTCACCCCCCGGACAGCCCGAAACGCACGCCCGTGCTAAAAACGCCGCCAAACAAAACCAACCTGCGCACACCATGCGCAGCCACCGGAGACACCATGGATTTGGCCTTTACCCCCGAAGAAGAACAATTTCGCCAGGAGGTGCGCACCTGGGTACGCGCCAACCTGCCCGCTGACATCGCCCACAAAGTACACCACGCCCTGCGCCTGACCCGTGACGACATGCAGGGCTGGGCCAAAATTTTGGGCAAAAAGGGTTGGCTTGGTTTTGGCTGGCCCAAGGCTTTTGGCGGCCCGGGCTGGAGCGCCATCCAGAAGCACCTGTTTGAAGAAGAATGCGCACTGGCAGGTAGCCCGCGCATCGTGCCGTTTGGCCCGGTGATGGTGGCCCCGGTCATCATGGCTTTTGGCACACCTGAGCAGCAGCAGCGTTTTTTGCCCGGCATTGCCAGCGGCGAGGTGTGGTGGAGCCAGGGCTACAGCGAGCCGGGTTCGGGCTCAGACCTGGCCAGTGTCAAATGCCGCGCCGAACACCAGGGCGACCATTACCTGGTGAACGGCCAAAAAACCTGGACCACGCTGGGCCAGTACGGCGAGTGGATTTTTTGCCTGGTGCGCACCAGCACGGAGGGCAAGCCGCAAACCGGCATCAGCTTCCTGCTGATCGACATGGCATCGCCCGGTGTCACCGTGCGCCCGATCCGCCTGCTGGATGGCGAGTGCGAGGTGAACGAGGTATTTTTTGACAACGTCAAAGTGCCGCTGAACAACCTGATTGGCGAAGAAAACAAGGGCTGGACCTATGCCAAACACCTCCTCTCACACGAGCGCACCAACATCGCCGACGTGAACCGCAGCAAGCGTGAGCTGGAGCGCCTGAAGCGCATTGCCAAGCAGGAAGGTGTCTGGGATGACCTGCGTTTTCGCGACCAAATCGCCCTGCTGGAAGTGGACGTGATTGCGCTAGAGATGTTGGTGTTGCGTGTGCTCAGCGCCGAAAAGTCGGGCAAAAACTCGCTTGACATCGCCGGCCTGCTCAAAATCAAAGGCAGCGAAATCCAGCAGCGCTACGCCGAGCTGATGATGCTGGCCGCCGGCCCCTTTGCCCTGCCGCTGATTCAAGAGGCCATGGACGCGGGCTGGCAAGGGGACCAGGTCAACGGCCAGATGCTCGGTTTTCCGGGTGATGCGCTGCACTGTGCGCCGCTGGCCAGCAGCTACTTCAACCTGCGCAAGACCACCATCTACGGTGGCAGCAATGAAGTGCAACGCAACATCGTGGCGCAGGTCGTTCTTGGTTGATTGCGGGACAGACCGCAGTTACACGCAGTGAACCAGCTCTGGCCCCAACCATTTACGAGGGAACACACATGAACTTTGACTTTTCCGACGACCAAGCCCAATTGCGTGACGCGGTGCAGCGCTGGGCCGACAAGGCCTACACCTTTGAGCGCCGCCTCGCCATCGTCGCAGCC
>JBGSRY010000059.1:0-2129 GCA_041737325.1 Rhodoferax sp.
CGTGTCCATGCTCAGCCGCACCCACGGCCAAACAGCCAGCCCGACCACCGTGGGCAAGGAGATCGCCAACGTGGTGGTTCGACTGGTGGCCGCGCGCGACAAAATTGCCACCATCAAACTCATGGCCAAAATGAACGGTGCGGTGGGCAACTACAACGCGCACCTGTCGGCTTGGCCTGAATTTGACTGGGAAGCCTTTAGCAAAAAAGTTATTGAAACCCCCGAGCCACTCGGTTTGGGGCTGACCTTCCAGCCTTACAGCATCCAGATCGAAGCGCATGACTACATGGCCGAACTGTTTGATGCCGTAGCGCGCACCAACACCATCCTGACGGACTGGGCGCGCGACGTGTGGGGCTATGTCTCATTGGGCTATTTCAAACAAAAACTTAAAGACGGTGAGGTAGGATCTTCCACCATGCCGCACAAAGTCAACCCGATTGATTTTGAAAACGCCGAAGGCAACCTGGGCCTGGCCAATGCCATGCTGCGCCACATGAGCGACAAATTGCCCATTTCGCGCTGGCAACGTGACCTGACCGACAGCACCGTGCTGCGCAACATGGGCGTGGCGCTGGGTTACGCCGTGTTGGCCTACCAGTCGCTGGCCACCGGTCTGGGCAAGCTTGAAATCAACCAGGCCGCCATAGCCGATGACCTGGACAGTTCATGGGAAGTGATGGCCGAACCGATCCAAACCGTGATGCGCCGCTTTGGCCTGCCACAACCCTATGAGCAACTGAAAAAATTCACCCGGGGCGAGGCCATGACGCGCGAATTGATGCAAGGCTTCATTGCCGGCCTGGCCTTGCCTGAAGCCGAAAAAACCCGCCTGCTGGCCATGACCCCGGCCAGCTATGTGGGTAAAGCCGCCGAGTTGGCCAACCGCGTCTGATGGCCACCAAATCCACCATCTTCAAAGCCAGTCTGCAAATTGCGGACATTGACCACAATTACTACGCAGACCACGCGCTCACACTGGCGCGCCACCCCAGTGAAGCCGACGAGCGCATGATGGTGCGCCTGTGTGCCCTGGCCCTGCAGGCGCACCAGTTGCAAACCGTGTGTGGCGGCGACGGTACGCTGGCGTTTGGTGCGGGCCTGTCCGACCCGGACGAGCCCGATGTCTGGCTGCGCGACTTTACCGGGCGCACCCGACTCTGGATGGAAGTCGGCCAGCCCGAAGAAAAGCCGCTGGCCAAAGCCTGCAGCAAGGCCGATGCCGTGGTGCTTTATGCCTTTGGCCACGCGGCCGACATCTGGTGGCGTGGCATCGAAAACAAACTGACGCGTCTGAAAAACCTGCAGGTGTGGCGCATACCCAGCGCCAGCGCACAGGCCTTGGTGCCGCTGGCGCAACGCAGTATGAACCTGCAAGCCACGGTACAAGAAGACAGCCTGACACTTGGAAACAGCACCGACACGGTGACGATTGAGCCGGTGCGCTGGATGTGACGCGTAGGCCCTGGGCCGTGTGCACCGCACCTCCGCACCCATCAATCGGTCAGGATTTATCATCGCGTCATGCCACTGAACCCTACCTATCCGCAGCGTCTTGCCCATTGGGGCCACACCGTGCAGCGGCAGTGGGGCAGCTGGCGCTTCATGTTCCAACTCGGGGCCAGCGTGCTGGTTCTGGCCCTCACCCCCAGCACCTACACGCCGCTGTTTCGTGTCACCACCGCCCGCCGGTTGGTCATCAGCACCTGGCAAGTGTTGCCCTGGTTCACCAGCCTGGCAGCGCTGTTGAGTCTGGTGCTGATCCGCATCGTGGTGGTCACGGCACTGAGCTACGGCTTGTCACAGTACGCCCTGCAAATGGTGGTGCGGGTGCTGGTGCTGGAACTCATTCCCTTGTCGGCCGCCATGTTTGTGGCGTTGCGCAGCGGCTTGGCATTCAACGCCGGAGCCCTGCCCACAGCCACCACCGTGCCCATGCGCCAGATGTCCCACCTGGACTTCAATCGCTTGCATGCTGAATGGGCACCCCAAGTGCTGGCCGATGCGTTCGCGGTGCTGACCCTGGCCATGGTCAGCAGTGTGGTGGCGCTGGTGCTGGCCTACCTCACGGTCTACGGCTTGTCACCCTGGGGCTTGCCAGGTTTTACCCGCACCGTCGGCCAGGTGTT
>JBGSRY010000088.1:0-2166 GCA_041737325.1 Rhodoferax sp.
CCACAAGTCCAGATGCCCCAGGCTTTGGACAGCGGGTTTGATGTGGTCCTCTTCCCCTACCGACACGCCGCCGCTGGTCAGGATCAAATCGTGGCTGTGCGCTGCGCTGCGCAGGGCTTCGATGGTGGCGGCGCGGTTGTCGGGCACGATGCCCAGGTCGCTCACCTCACAGCCCAGACGGGTCAACAAGGCTTTCAGAAAAAACCGGTTGCTGTTGTAGATGGCCCCTGGCGGCATGTCTTGCGGGGCTACCTCACCCGGCATCACCAGTTCGTCACCGGTGGAAAACAGGGCCACTTTTGGGCGGCGCATCAGCGGCACATGGCTCAGGCCAATACTGGCCGCTAGCCCAAGTGCAGCGGGCGTAAGTCGCTCTCCTTTTGAGAGTACAACGGCACCGCGCATGACATCTTCACCGGCACGGCGAATCCACTGGCCGAGCTTGGGTGCCGCTTTGATACGCACCATGCCATCGGCCTGCAGGTCGCAGTCTTCCTGCATCACCACCGCATCAGCGCCCAAGGGAATGGGGGCACCGGTGAAGATGCGTGCGACTGACCTTTGAGCCAATTCAGAGCCTGAAGCTCCGGCCGGAATGCGTTGCGACACCGGCAGCGCGACCCAACCGGAGGCCAAGTCGGCGCAACGCACGGCGTAGCCATCCATCGAGCTGTTGTCGTGCGGTGGCACTTGCAAGCCAGAGCACAAATCTTGGGCCAGCACCCGGCCATCGGCCTCAAAGGTGCTGACGTGCTCGAACCCGGTAAGCGGCTGCGCATGCGCCAACAAGGCGACCAGCGCGTCATCGAGCGACTTCAGGGGCGGCTGCGGGGGGAGTGGCGTGGTCATGCGTAGTTCTCAAAACGGTAGTCAAAGCGTGAGCCTTGGGACAGCAGCCAGTCGGCCACCGCCATGGGGTCGTTCAAGTCGAGCACGGCCAGGCCGGTGGGCGCAGGCAACTGGTCAGGCGAATCGGTGGCAATGGCGGTGATGAAGTCGTCTTCAGGGTAGCGCGCCGGTTGACCTGATTGCGCACGCCAAACTTCAATTTTTTGCAGGTCAGAGTCTTTGAAGCCTTCCACCAGCACCCAGTCCACGCCGTCGTACAACTCGGCCAGCAGGTGGTGCACCGAAGGTCGATTGGGCACTTCAAATTCACGCATCAGGGCCAGGCGCTTGTCAGAGGCCACGATGACCTCGAAGGCACCCGCTTCGCGGTGGCGAAAGGTGTCTTTGCCCGCGTGATCGATGTCAAAACGGTGGTGCGCATGCTTGACCACCGACACGCGCAGCCCTTTGCGTTTGAGCGCCGGGATCAGCTTTTCGACCAACGTGGTCTTGCCCGAGCCGGAAAACCCGGCAAATCCAACCACATTCATTTTTGATTACTCTCTTTTTTATAGCTACTTACCCTTGTTTAACAAGGGCTTGAGGCCAACTTTATGCACATTTCTCGGCTATCAGGGCTTTGATGGCCGTCACCTCTGCAGCCATCGACAGCACCCGTTTGGGCAACGCTTCAATGCCGATGAATTTGGCTGGGCGGTCTGGCTCGCGCCCAGTGGCTTCAACGATGGTGGCCGCAAACTTGATCGGCAACGCGGTCTCCAGCACGATCATCGGCACGCCAGGCTTGACGTATTCACGCGCCACTTTGACCGCATCTGCGGTGTGGGTGTCAATCATCATGCCGTGGCGCTCCCAGGTGTCCTTGATGGTTGCGAGTCGGTCGGCGTGGGTGCTTTTGCCGGACGAAAATCCATATTTGGTGGAGGCCTGGCTGAACGCCGGGTGTGCCTCCAGGTCAAAGAAGCCGACACGGTTCAGGGCATCGCCAAAATACGCTTGGGTCAACGCCGCGTCACGGCCCAGCAGGTCAAACACAAAGCGCTCGAAGTTGCTGGCTTTGGAAATGTCCATCGACGGGCTGGAAGTCTCGAACGTGTCGGCACTGCCGCGCACGCGGTACACGCCGGTTTTGAAAAATTCGTCCAGCACATCGTTTTCGTTGGTGGCCACCACCAGACGGGCGATGGGCAAGCCCATCATGCGCGCCACGTGGCCGGCGCAGACGTTGCCAAAGTTGCCGCTGGGCACAGCAAAACTCACTTTTGGACTAACACCGCCCTCACCCCCGCCCTCTCCCAGGGGGAGAGGGAGTGAAAG
>JBGSRY010000093.1:0-1978 GCA_041737325.1 Rhodoferax sp.
CAGCGGCCCAATCCCCGGCAGCACCCCAATCAAGGTGCCCAGCAGGCAGCCAACCAACGCATACATCAGGTTCACGGGCGTGAAGGCCACGCCAAAACCCAGCGCCAAATGGTTCAACAGCTCCACGCTCAGGCTCCCGTCATGAAAGTGGGCCACACCGGCAACTGCAGTTGGAGCAGCCACACAAACGCCAGATAGCTGAGCGCAGCCAGCGCCGTGGCCAGCCACGCGGATTCACGCGCATTGAAACGCTCACCGGCCAAGCAAGCCACCCACGTCAGCAGGTAAATGCCCACCATCAAGCCCAGCGCCGGGACGTGCCATGCGGGCAGGCCGCCGAGCGCGATGCCAAACACCAGGTTGGCCACCATGATGGCCAGCAACGGCCGCCAGGCCCAGCGCCTGATCACTTGATCGGCCTGCGCCGGGCGCAGCAACGCACGCCACATCATCACCACGCCCAACAAGGCCAACAGCACGCCCAGCAGCAGCGGAAAGTAACCCGGCCCCATGCGTGCACTGCTGCCCACCGTGTAGTTCAGCGCGCCCCAGGCAAACGCACTGCCCACCAGCATGAACAGAACCCCGGCATAGAAATCTTTGGCGTTTTTGACTCGCAACAGCGCAGCTCCATCAACTCAAAGGCGGCGTGCTGCTGAGCACTTCTTCCAGCACCGTCCGACCCTCGGCAACGTGCATGGCACCCGCCAGGCGCAACGGACGCATGCCATCTGCAATGGCCTGGCGCTTGAGAGCATCGGCATTGGGTTCACGGTTGATTTGCTTTTTGAAATCATCGCTCACCACCAGCAACTCATACAGCCCCATGCGCCCCTGAAAACCCGTCATGCGGCAGTCCACACAGCCCACAGCTTTGAACGGCTTGTAAGTGCCGTTGAGTTGCCACGGCTTGACCACTTCGGCCAGCGCCTCCCGCGTGGCGGCCGGGTCAGGCAACTTGCACTGCGGGCACAGCGTGCGCACCAGGCGCTGCGCCAGCACACACAGCAGCGTGGCGTTGATCAGATAGGCCGGCACACCCAGCTCCATCAGCCGGGTGACGGCACTGGGCGCGTCGTTGGTGTGCAGGGTGCTGAACACCAAGTGCCCGGTGAGGGCGGCCTGCACCGCCATCTCGGCGGTGGCCTGGTCGCGGATTTCACCCACCATGATGATGTCGGGGTCTTGCCGCATCAACGCACGCAAGCCTTCGGGAAAACCAAAGTCCAACTGCGGCTGCACCTGGGTTTGGTTGAAGGCGGGCTCGATCATCTCGATCGGGTCTTCCACCGTGCTCACGTTCACCTCTTCGGTGGCGACCCGTTTGAGGGTGGAATACAGCGTGGTGGTCTTGCCCGAACCGGTCGGGCCGGTGACCAGAATGATGCCGTTGGGGCGTTTCACCAGCGCCTCCCAGCGCTGCGCGTCATGCAATGAGAAACCCAGCGCGTCCAGGTCTTTGACGGTGGTGTCGGGGTCAAAAATGCGCATCACCATTTTTTCGCCAAACGCGGTGGGCAGGGTTGAAATACGCATTTCAATCTCATTGCCGGCCGGGTTGCGGGTCTTGATGCGGCCGTCTTGCGGGCGGCGCTTTTCGACCACGTCCATGCGTCCGAGCAGCTTGATGCGCGCCGTCATGGCGGCCAGCACGCCCATCGGCATCTGGTACACCGGGTGCAGCACGCCGTCAATGCGAAAACGGATCACGCCCTGCTCGCGCCGCGGCTCCAGGTGGATGTCGCTGGCGCGCTGATCAAACGCGTACTGCCACAGCCAGTCCACCACCTGCACCACACTTTGGTCGTTGGCATCGAGCTGCTTGTTGCTTTTGCCCAGCTCCACCAGTTGCTCAAAACTGCCGCCGCTGTTGCTGCCCGATTTGGCCGCCGCCCGCACCGATTTGGCCAGGGCAAAAAATTCTGCGGTGTAGCGGCTGATGTCCTGCGGGCTGGCCAGCACCCGGCGCACACTGCGT
>JBGSRY010000130.1:0-7784 GCA_041737325.1 Rhodoferax sp.
ACACAAGGATATCGCATTTGAGTTTGCTTCGTGGATTTCTGTTGAATTCAAGCTTTATCTTATAAAAGAGTTCCAACGGCTAAAGGACGAGGAGCATAGGCAGCTTGGCTGGGATATTCGCCGCAACCTGACCAAGATCAACTATCGCATCCATACCGATGCCATCAAAACCCAACTGATACCGCCGCAACTGAGCCAACAGCAGACCAATCTGATCTACGCCAGCGAGGCCGACTTACTCAACATGGCGTTGTTTGGACAAACCGCTGCGCAGTGGCGTGATGAAAACCCCGGCAACAAGGGCAACATCCGCGACCAGGCCAATGCCGCGCAACTGGTGTGCCTGGCCAATCTAGAAACGCTGAACGCCCATTTCATCCACCAAGGGCTGGCGCAGACCGAGCGGCTCACCCTGCTCAACCAGACCGCTATTGTGCAAATGAAGTTGCTACTGGCCGATGTGGGCGTGCAACGGCTGCAAGGCAAACAGTCGTGAACGAGTAATTTTCTTTCACACAACGCAGCTGCCAAGATGCCCATGCGCTAAGGTAGCAACCGGTATAAAATTTTATACATGACCACAAATTCAGTTCCCGACAAAGAAATCCGATGGGTTGGGTCTTCGTTCAATGATCTTTGTGAATTTCCATTTGAACCCAAGAAGAAAGCTGGGTTTCAGCTGCGCAAAGTTCAAGCTGGTTTGGAGCCCGATGATTGGAAACCGTTTGATGACGTCGGTGCAGGTGTCAGAGAAATTCGCGTCAAAGATACCCAAGGGATTTACCGTGTGATGTATGTCGCCAAATTTGAAGAAGCGGTTTACGTATTGCACTGTTTTCAGAAGAAAACCGAAGCCACCACCAAACACGACAAAGATATTGCGCAAACCCGCTATCGCAGCGTAGTGAACGCCAGAAAGGAAGCCAAATGACGATTGATGCCCAAATCCGCCACATCACCCCGCCCCATGCCAACCTGTTTGCGGAGCTGGGGTTTTCGCCTACCGACGCAGCGCGCTTTCAAACCCAATCACAACAACAAATCAACGACACCCGCGCGCTGAAGGCCCAACTGATGGGCGAACTGGCCAAATGGATTGATCACAACCACTTGAAACAGGCACAGGCCGCAGAAATTTTGATGGTTTCCCGCCCCAGGGTGTCTGACGTGGTCAACATGAAAGTGAGCAAGTTCACCATCGACACGCTGGTGGACATGCTCAGCCGGATTGGCAAACCTGTGCGCTTGGTAGTGAGCTAAATTTCACCATGAACAAACAGGTGTCCTTCACCCTGCGCGGGCGCAACCCCGATGTGCTGACCTGCATTGCCAACCTGTCCAACGACGAGGTCTTTACGCCGCCCGAGCTGGCCGGGCGCATGTTGGACATGCTCGCCGAAGCTTGGGCAGCCGACCACAACGGAGCCAACCTGTGGGCTGACAGCACGGTGCGGTTTCTGGACCCGTTTACCAAGTCTGGCGTTTTCTTGCGTGAGATCACCAGCCGCCTGACGCTGGGCCTGGCGCAGCAAATACCCGACCTGCAAACGCGCGTGAACCATATCCTGACCAAGCAAGTGTTTGGTATTGGCATCACGCGCTTGACCAGCTTGCTGGCGCGGCGCAGCGTGTATTGCTCCAAACACGCCAACGGCGCGCATTCTGTGGTGCAGGGGTTTGACAACGAGGCCGGCCACATCTGGTTTGAGCGTACCGAGCATATGTGGGGCGAATCAAAGTGCGATTTTTGTGGAGCGCCTCGTTCGTTTTTCGAGAGAAGTTCTGATATTGAGAATTACGCCTATGCATTCATTCACACTGACAAAATCAAGACTCGATTAGCCGAGATATTTGGAGACGATATGCAATTTGACGTGATTATTGGCAATCCGCCCTATCAGATGAAAGGTGGGGCTGGTGGCACCAGCGATTCATCGATTTATCACCTGTTCGTTCAGCAGGCCATGAACCTCGAACCAAAATACTTAAGTATGGTCATTCCCTCGCGTTGGATGGCTGGAGGACGAGGGCTTGATGAATTTAGGGCAACGATGCTTTCTGGTGGGCACATTCGTAATTTGACTGATTACCCTGATTCAGGCGAGGCATTTCCAGGTGTGCAAATCAAAGGGGGCATTTGCTATTTTTTATGGGATGCCGAATACAACGGAAGCTGTTCAGTCACTCGCGTAGCCAGTGGCAATGAAAACCGGCAACAAGAACGAAATCTAAGTGAATTTGATGTCTTGGTTCGAGATGAGCGCGCTCTCAGCATACTTCGAAAAGTCCTTGCCAAATCCGAGCCATCAGTTATGGGCCTCGTATCTGGCGACACACCATTTGGCATCGCGACCAATTTCGAGGCATGGAGCGAGAAGGGTGGTGTTGGAAAGCTGGTACTTCACCTTGTCAATCGCGGTAAGCGTGCGCGTGGCTTTGTTACGCGTACGGATATCAGGAAAAACGTAGATGCAATTGATGCATGGAAGGTTCTTGTACCTAAGGCCTATGGCGCTGGTGAAACTTTCCCACATCAAATTCTTGGCAAAGAAATAGTTGCTGAACCGCCATCGGTATGTACCCAAACCTATTTGGTCGTAGCACCATTTCTATCGGATCGTGAAGCAAAGAGCTTTGCCAGCTACTACCGTACACGATTCTTTCGGTTTCTGGTGTCCTTGAGGAAAATAACGCAAGATGCGTTGAGATCGACATACACATGGGTTCCGCAGCAGGCATGGCATGACACTTGGACGGACGAATTGCTGTACGAAAAATACGGCATAACAGACGATGAAATTACGTTCATCAACGAAATGATCAGGCCTATGAGCGAAAGCGATGAATAAGGCCAATATGGAGCACGCTGTCAAATCCCAAGCCAACCGGAGAACCCGTGACCCCGCATGAAAAGTTCTTCACCGAAGACCCCGGTTGGCACGAAAAAATCGGGGCCATTCTCGCGCTGCTGCAGCACGTCAAGATCAGCGAAGACCAGTCGGGCTGTTGCTGAAAGTCATTTTGAGCACACCAACAGCACTTGATTTGATTCACGGATAAACCCAATGAGCAAACCGAAAACCAATATTTCAGCGGTGCAGCCCGATGCGCTGTTTGGCCGCGTCGTGGCCATCCTGGAGCAGGCGCAAAGCAATGTCGTGCGGGCGGTCAATACCAATATGGTGCATGCCTACTGGTTGATCGGTCGCGAAATCGTGCAGGAATTGCAGGGTGGCGAGGAGCGGGCGGAATACGGCAAGCAGGTCATGTCCGGTTTATCCAAACAACTGACGCAGCGGTTTGGACAAGGGTTTTCCGTGCCAAATTTGCAAAACTTCCGGAAATTCTTTCTTGCCTACAGCGCCCGAACGAACCCGGCAGAACCAATACAGTACCCAATGGGTACTAAATCGGATGCCCGTTCAATTCAGTACCCAACGGGTAGGGAATTGACTCTGCCCCAAAAAGGCCACCCAGTGGGTGACGATTCACAGCAAGGTTTCTCGCCACAACTCACCTGGTCGCACTACCGGGCACTCATGCGGGTGGATAGCCTTGACGCGCGCGATTTTTACGAGCGCGAGGCCATTGATTGCGGTTGGTCCAAAGTCCAGTTGGAGCGACAGATTCACAGTTTTTATTTTGATCGTATCGTCGCTAACCAAGGCAAAAAGGGGCTGTTGCCCACCGGACGCGAACGCCTGCCAGGCGAGGTGGTGCAGCCGTTGCAGGTGCTGAAGTCTCCCATGGTGCTGGAGTTTTTGGGCCTGCCCGCTTCGCCCAGCTTGCATGAAAGCAGGCTGGAGCAAGCCATCATCGACAACCTTCAAACCTTTCTGCTGGAGTTGGGCAAGGGCTTTTCGTTTGTGGCCCGGCAAAAACACATTCGGTTCGGCGATCAAGACTATTTTGTTGATCTGGTGTTCTACAACTACGTTTTGAAGTGCTTTTTGCTGCTTGATCTAAAAATGGGCAGGCTCACCCACGCTGATGTCGGGCAAATGGACGGCTATGTGCGCTTGTTTGAAGACCAGTTCAAGGTGCCGGGTGACAACCCCACCATTGGCTTGCTGCTGTGTTCTGACAAAAGCGAGGCGATTGCCAAATATTCGATCTTGAACGAGAGCAAGCAAATTTTTGCCGCCAAATACCTGCACAACCTGCCGACCGAAGAGCAACTGCAGCAAGAAATTGAGCGCGAGCGCCACCTGATCGAATCCGCACTAGAGGATCGCGCCGATGAATAAGCCCAGCATCGACGAAGTCCTCGCGCCCAAGCCAGAGCTCCGGCCCCGCATTTACGCCTATTCCATCGCCGATGCGGCGCACGCCGGGTTGCTGAAAGTGGGGCAAACCACGCGCCATGTGCGCCAGCGCGTGGCCGAGCAGCTCAAAACGGCGGCCATTCAAAACTTCACCATTGAGCTCGACGTTGCCGCCGTGCGCGATGACGGCAGCATGTTCACCGACCATGAAGTGCGCGCGGCGCTGGTCAACAAGGGGTTTGTCAACACGCAACTGGAATGGGTGCGCTGCAGCGTGGCCGATGTGCACACGGTGCTGGCCGAGCTGCGCAGTGGAAAGCAGTTTGGCGGCACACACCACGAAATCTTTGGCCTGCGCGCCGAGCAGTTGGATGCCGTCAACAAGACGTTTGACTATTACCAATCCATCTGGGCTGAGGATGCCAACGCTGCACCACGCTTTCTGTGGAACGCCAAGATGCGCTTTGGCAAAACCTTCACCACCTACCAGTTGGCCAAAAAGCTGGGTGCCCGGCGCGTGCTGGTGCTGACCTTCAAACCGGCGGTGGAAGATGCCTGGAAGACCGACCTGGAAAACCACACCGACTTTGACGGTTGGCAATACCTGTCACGCACTTCAGAGAGCGACCCGTCGCAAATTGACCGTGCCAAGCCAGTTGTGTATTTCGGCTCGTTTCAAGACCTGCTGGGGCACGACGCAGCGGGCAACATCAAGCCGCGCAACGAATGGCTGCACACGGTGAACTGGGACCTGGTGGTGTTTGATGAATACCACTTTGGTGCATGGCGCGACACCGCCAAAGAGCTGTTTGAGGGTGAAGACGACAGCGTGGCGCAAAAAGAGACCAAGCTGGAATACGCCGGTGCGCTGGCCGGTGTGAACGAAGACCTGGGCGTGTTGTCTGAACGTGAAGCCGATTTTTTGCCCATCACCACGCGCGCCTATTTGTACCTGTCGGGCACGCCGTTCAAGGCGCTGGCCACCGGCGAGTTCATCGAAGAGCAAATTTTCAACTGGACCTACACCGACGAGCAGCGTGCCAAAGCCGCGTTGGCCACAAATCACCCCGGTCAGCGCAACCCCTACGCCGCCTTGCCGCAAATGCGGCTGCTCACCTACCAAATGCCCGACGAGTTGCTGGCCGTGGCCAGTGGCGGGGAGTTTGATGAGTTTGACTTGAACGCATTTTTTGAGGCCACTGGCACGGGTGCGGCAGCAGCATTCAAACACCAGAGCGATGTGCAAAAGTGGCTGGACATCATTCGCGGTGGCTACGCGGCGCAGTCCGCCGAGTTGCTCAAAGTGGGCACGCGCCCGCCGTTTCCGTATTCAGACACGCGGCTGCTGCCGTATTTGCAGCACGCGTTCTGGTTTTTGCCCAACGTGGCTGCGTGCCACGCCATGGCCAACTTGCTGGCCGAGCAGTACAACACGTTTTGGCACGACTACACGGTGGTGGTGGCCGCAGGTAGCACGGCAGGCATCGGTCTGGAGGCACTGCCGCCGGTGCGCAAAGCCATTGGCAGCGGGTTTGACACCAAAACCATCACCCTGAGCTGCGGCAAGCTGACCACCGGCGTGACAGTGGCAGCTTGGTCGTCCATGCTGATGCTGCGTAACCTGAAGTCACCCGAGACTTACTTTCAGGCGGCGTTTCGGGTGCAGTCGCCGTGGGTCATCAAAAACCCCAACGGCGACAACCCGTTGGAGGAAGACATCCTGAAACCCGTGTGCTTTGTGTTTGACTTTGCACCCACACGGGCGCTGCGCCAGTTGTCGGAATACGGCATCGGGTTGCAGCCAAACGAGTCCAACCCCGAGCACGCGGTGCGCGACCTGGTGGCCTTTTTGCCGGTGCTGGCGTTTGACGGCGCGCACATGACGCAGATTGACGCGGGCGGCATTCTGGACATTGCCATGGCGGGCACATCAGCCACGCTGCTGGCGCGCAAGTGGGAAAGTGCGCTGCTGGTGAATGTGGACAACGGCACGCTGCGTCGCATCATGGACAGCCCGGATGCCATGGCGGCGGTGGAGCGCATTGAAGGCTGGCGCGCGCTGGGTGACAACGTGATAGAGACCATCATCAACAAAAGCGAGCAGGTCAAGGCGCTCAAAACCAAGGCCAAAGACGGCGACTTGTCAGTGCGCGAGAAAAAAGAACTCTCAGACGAAGAAAAAGACTACAAGTCCAAACGCAAGCTGGTGCAAGAAAAGTTGATCAAATTTGCCACCCGCATTCCGGCGTTCATGTACCTGACGGATTTTCGGGAGAACACGCTGCAAGATGTCATCACCAAGCTGGAACCGGAACTGTTTTTGACCGTGACCGGGTTGACGGTGCAAGACTTTCACCTGCTGGTGCAGCTCAAGGTGTTCAACACCGAGCAGATGAACCAGGCGGTGTTTGCCTTCAGGCGGTATGAAGATGCGTCGCTGCGCTACACCGGGTTGGAGAGCCATCAGGGCCTGTCGCGCATTGGGCTTTATGACACCGTGGTGGCACGGGACTGACAAATAGGTGTTACGTCCGTTGAAAGGCAAGGTCACCAAAAGCGCGGGTTGGTCGACCGGCCAGGTTTCTATTTCCCAGCAACCCAGCTAGCTGGTAAAATGGCTGCATGAAAACAACCCTTGATTTACCCGATGAACTGGTACGCGAGGCCAAGCTGCGTGCCCTGATGCAAGGGCGCACGCTGCGCGATCTGGTAACGCAGTTGCTGCGTCAAGGCTTGGGCCTGCCCACGCCGGGTACGATGCCAGCCCCACAGCTTGATTCGATGGTGACGATTGGCGGCAATGGTCTTCCGGTGATTCTGTGCCAAAAGGGTGCTGTGGCTGCCAACATGGCTGTTCAAGACCTGCTGCAACTGGAACAGCAAACGCAAACCATGGAGGACTTGCGCCATGGCAGCTTGTCTGTTTGACACCAATGTCTGGTTAGCGGCCTTGTTCACCACGCACCCCGCCCACAAAGTAGCCCAGCAAGCCCTTCAACTGGCCACGCCTTCAGTGCCAGCTGTGCTGTGCCGCGCCACACAACAAAGTTTCCTGCGTCTGGCTTCTACACCCGCCTTGCTCAAAGTCTATGGCGCTGAGGGTCTGACCAACCGCGATGCGTTACAGGCACTGGACGCACTGCAAGCATTGCCCCAAGTGGTGGTGCGCGACGAATCACCCGGCGTGTTTGCCCTGTGGCGCAGCGCAGCCGCTTTGCCAAGCGCTTCACCCAAAGTGTGGATGGATGCCTATCTGGCGGCCTTTGCAATCAGCGCCAACTTGCGTCTCTTGACACTTGACAAAGACTTCAACAACTTTGTGCCACGGGGACTGGATCTGCAGTTGCTAACAGCGTGATGTTCAAAAATCACGGCCGGCGAAAGCGCGGTTTTTGTGCTGCCCAGTAACGTGCGTCCACCCGCTCCAGGCGCACCGCGCCGCCGGTAGACGGCGCGTGCACAAAGCGCCCCTGTCCCACGTAAATGCCAGCATGGGTGGCCACCGTGGACTTGCCAAAC
>JBGSRY010000203.1:0-4328 GCA_041737325.1 Rhodoferax sp.
GTGCCCGACCCTGCTGACCGGGCCACCATTGAGGAAGAACACGCACTTGAACTGCGCACCCGGGATCGCGAACGCAAACTGTTGAAAAAAATCGAGCAATCAATCAACCGCATTGATGCCGGCGATTACGGCTTCTGCGACGAAACCGGTGAACCCATTGGTGTGGGTCGTTTGCTGGCGCGCCCCACCGCCACCCTGTCGCTGGAAGCCCAGCAGCGCCGTGAACTCAAACAAAAGATGTTTGGGGACTGATGAAGCGCATGGCTAGCGCTTTTCCCGGGACAGACCGCCATGGCAACGCAGGACAATAACCCTGGTTTGTTGTCCAAGATGGCTCGGTTTGTGCTCAATCCGACCAAAAATTGGACCGAGCTGAACGACCCGGAAAGCATCCAGGCGAGTGACTTTGGTAAAGAGTCTCTCAAGCTGGTGATTGAGGGCAAGCGGCGCGACGACACCATTCGCAAACGCGAGTTTCACCAGCTGCGCAAATTGCGCCAGTCGTCCCCGGTGGCAAAAACCGGACTGACCCAGGGTGTCTCGGTTTTCAGAACCTCCACCGGTTACGGCGACACGGAATCGGGCGGTAGAAGCTCCACCCTGAAAAAAATCGATGAAATTGAAGCGCAAATGTCGCGCCAATGGTGGAAAGGCAGCGCCCACAACACAGAGACACGTGCCAACGCGCCTGAGGTTAAAAAACAGCCCGCTGAAGCGCCGACCACCTTCCAGGCTACCTTGCCATCCAGCCTGACTTCCAGCATTGCAGAAGCCACTCAACTGCCCACCACCGCGCACCCAGAGTTTCAGCCGACTGTCCCCGGCCTGGGCCAACTCAGCGCCGCCAGCGATTACTCTGCCACGGCGCACAGTGCGTTCTCGCCCTCCAAAATGGTGTCGCTGGACATGGGGCAAAACTTGTCCGATCCGGAGATGGAAGAAGCCGCCATTCGGTATGCCAATGGCGATGATGCCGGTGCCGAAGTCGCCCTGCAAGAAGCCTTGCAGCAGCCCGATGTGCCGGCAGAAAAAGCGATCCATTGGGCCGCAGCCCTGCTTGACATGTACCGCTGCATCGGCCAACAAACCAATTTTGAAAGAATGGCCCTCGAATACGCACAGCGCTTTGGTAGCTCACCGCCGGCCTGGCCAATGCCGCAGACCCGCGCATCAGCCAGTCTGTTGAGCACCGTGGCCCGTCCATCCGCTGTGACCGAGCCGCTGCGTTGGGCCTGCAAAGCTGCCATTGATGAGGCCAGTCTGCTTGAACTGCGGCATCTGGTGCGTTCATCGGCCGTCACCTACGTGCTGGATTGGAGCTTGGCAAAGACCATGTCGAGTTCGGCCGCCAGAGGTTTGGCTACGCTGGTTGCTCAGTGGTGCAAAACCCCGCTGTCGTTGTGTTTTGAGGGCAAAGAAGCCCTGATCCAGGTGTTGCAGCAGATCACGCCCAGTGGTGACAAAACCATTCCCCATGAACTGTGGCAGTTGCGCTTTGATACGTTGCGTTTGCTGGACTTGCAAGACGACTACGAAATGGTCGCGCTCGATTTTTGTGTCACCTTTGAACTCTCTCCGCCGCCCTGGTGCAATGCCGTGTGCAAGCAGGTGGATGCCTCTGCGCCACGGCCCGAGCAGGCAGCGGTACAAGACACCAACGGCCTGTTCGATGCCCCGAGTCCAGCCCTGACCCTGTCGCGCGAAATCCTGGGCGATGTCACCCCCTTGCTCACCCAGTGGCAAACCATCGGTGCGTCAGAGGACACACTGGTGATTTCATGCGAGCAGCTGATTCGGGTCGACTTCTCGGCCGCAGGTGGCCTGCTGAACTGGGTTGCCAACCTGACCACGGCAGGCCGTCAAGTGGAATTTCATGATGTCCCGCGCCTGGTAGCCGCTTTTTTTAACCTGATTGGCATCAATGAACATGCCAGGGTGCTGACACGTGCCCACTGAAAGACCCATGGAACAATTTCACGGAACCACCATCATCAGCGTGCGCCGAAAAACCCCTGAAGGTATGCAAGTCGCCATTGGCGGCGACGGCCAGGTCACTTTGGGCAACATCGTCGTCAAAGGCACGGCACGCAAGGTGCGCAAGCTCTACCACGGCAAGGTGCTGGCCGGTTTTGCCGGTGCCACCGCCGATGCCTTCACGCTGTTTGAGCGCTTTGAAGCCAAACTCGAAAAACACCAGGGCCACCTGACGCGCGCCGCCATCGAACTCACCAAAGACTGGCGCACCGACCGCGTGTTGCGTCGGCTGGAAGCCATGCTGGCCGTAGCCGACCTGGAGGCCTCGCTCATCATCACCGGCAACGGCGATGTGCTGGAGCCCGAAAACGGCATCGTCACCATCGGCTCGGGTGGCGCTTATGCCCAGGCCGCAGCCACCGCCCTGCTGAACCACACTTAGCTGTCAGCCGCTGACATCGTCAAAAAATCGCTGGAAATTGCAGGTGAGATTTGCATCTACACCAACATGAACCACACGATCGAGAGTCTGTAATACCATGTGGGTCAGATCAAGAATTGCGTAGCAATTTTGCTCTGACCCCTTCATTTTCTCGGATGTCCGGCCGTTCATCTTGCGGGACAGACCAAGATTTGCGCAGCAAATTTGCTCTGTCCTCAACCGATTAAGATTTGCTCAACCCCCTTCACTTTGTCGGATGTCCGGCCGTTCACCCTGCGGTTCAACCCCAGAGCCCATCACTGATTAAAGTTATCTAACATGTCCGCCCTCACCCCCCAACAAATCGTTGCTGAACTCGACAAGCACATCGTCGGTCAACAACAAGCCAAACGCGCGGTGGCCATTGCCCAGCGCAACCGCTGGCGTCGTCAGCAAGTCAGTGCCGACTTGCGCTTTGAGATCACGCCCAAAAACATCCTGATGATTGGCCCCACCGGGGTTGGTAAAACCGAGATTGCACGCCGTCTGGCGCGGCTGGCCGATGCGCCTTTCATCAAGGTCGAAGCCACCAAATTCACCGAAGTCGGCTATGTGGGCAAAGATGTGGATGCCATCATCCGCGACCTGGCCGACATTGCCGTCAAACAGACCCGCCAGGCCGAGACCCAAAAAGTCCGCGCCCGTGCCGAGGATGCCGCCGAAGACCGGGTACTTGACATTCTGATTCCGCCTGCGCGGCAAGAATTTGGTGTGGTACCCGAGAACGAGCCCGAAAGCACCGCGCGCCAAACCTTTCGCAAAAAACTGCGTGAAGGCCAACTCAACGAGCGCGAGATTGAACTGGATGTCGCTCAAACCGCACCGCAGCTGGAGATCATGGGCCCGGCTGGCATGGAGGAAATGACCGAGCAACTGCGTGGCATGTTTGGCCAACTCAACCAGGCCAAAAAACAAAAGCGCAAACTCAAAATTGCCGAAGCGCTCAAACTGCTGGTGGAAGAAGAAGCCGCCAAACTGGTCAACGAGGAAGAAATCAAAACCCAGGCCTTGCAGATGCTGGAGCAGAACGGCATTGTGTTCATTGACGAGATCGACAAGGTCACCTCGCGCTCTGAAGGCAACGGTGCAGAAGTGTCCCGCCAGGGCGTGCAACGCGACTTGTTGCCGCTGGTCGAAGGCACCACGGTGTCCACCAAGTACGGCATGGTCAAAACCGACCACATCCTGTTCATTGCCTCGGGCGCGTTTCACTTGAGCAAACCCAGCGACCTGATTCCCGAACTGCAGGGGCGCTTTCCAATTAGGGTGGAGCTGCAATCGCTCTCGGTCGAAGACTTTGTGGCCATCCTGACACAAACCACCGCGTCGCTGGTCAAACAGTACCAGGCCTTGCTGGCCACCGAACAAGTCGCCATCGACTTCACGCCCGAAGGCATTCAACGCCTGGCGCAAATTGCTTTTGACGTAAACGAACGCACCGAAAACATTGGTGCACGCCGACTCGCCACCGTGATGGAACGCTTGCTTGATGAAGTGAGTTTCAACGCCAGCAACTTGGGTGGCCAAACCATCGCCGTGGATGCCCCTTACGTTGAATCCCGCCTGGAAGAACTCAGCAAGAACGAAGATTTGAGTCGATATATTCTTTAATCTTTGCGGGACAGATCTTTAGCTCTGTCCCCAACTGATTGGTAAGCGTCCAGCCAACACACCCTTGACGCAGCACTGCCCAGATGGCAGAGCACAGGCTGGCGTTACGGCTTGATCGGCTGCCAGCGGTGCGGCAACAGTACCTCAATCTGACTGTTCCTGTGCGTCGGTTTGCAGCGTGTAGTTGACCGTGCCGTTGAACCAGACGTATTCGGGGATGACGTTTTCTTTCCAGACAAAGTCGCCCTTGATGGTCATGTAG
>JBGSRY010000139.1:0-2401 GCA_041737325.1 Rhodoferax sp.
GCTGGTGCTGGTGCTGCGCCCATTGATTTGCCACAAGACTTACAGAATTTGGCATTGGGGTTGTTCGCCATGCCGCATGCTGGACAAAATACGCTACTAGGCGCTGTAGGAGGAGTGATGCCAGGCGGCATCAATTTTTCGCCGCATGATTTACAAAATTTGGCGTTACTGCCATTCTCAACGTTGCATTTAGGACAGTTTACGCTCATAAATAACCTTTGCTAGACATAGTCAGTCAAACCTCCGTTTGAACTTCACGACTATATCAAAAAGCACAAAATCTAAAGATGTCGGTTTGGCAGATTGGACAGTTTCAAGGCGTAAAAAGGTCGACCCGGTCGGTGATGATGCCGTCAAGTCCCATGCCCAGCAGCTTGTGCGCGGCGCTGGCTTCGTTGACGGTGTAGCTCAGGGTACGCAGGTCGGCACTTTGGGCTTGGCGCAAGCTGGACTCGTTCCACAGATTTTGGTTGCAGATCACGGCCACGCATTCCAGCCGCAGCGCTGTTTCTAGCCAACCCGTCCACAAGGTATCGAGCAACAGGCCACGCGGCAATTCGGGCTGGGTTTGCTGTGCCGCTTCAAGTGATGCCACGTCAAACGAGCTCAGCAGCGGTGGCACGTGGCTACTGTGCCAGAGCCGCGCGGCGTGGCGCGCCACCACCTCGCCGGTGTGGAATTCGCTGCCCGGTGTGGCTTTGATTTCAATGTTCAGGGCATGGCCGTTTTTCAGGCAAAACCGGGCAATGGCTTCAAAGGTGGGTAAAGATTCACCGGCAAAGCGGCGTGAATGCCAGCTGCCCGCATCCAGCAATGACAAGGTGCTCCAGGGGTGGTCTCCTGCCACCAGGCTCAGTCCGTGGCCCAGCGCCTCTTCGGCGTTGCTGGTGCGCTCCAGCGTGGCATCGTGCAGCAAAAAGGGAATGCCGTCAGCGCTGAGCTTCACGTCGCATTCAAACATGCGGTAGCCATAACCCGCTCCGCAACGGAAGGCCGCCAGGGTGTTCTCGGGCGCGAGTTTGCCCGCACCCCGGTGGGCGATGCAACGTGGGTAAGGCCAATGGGTAAAGGTGACAGGCTTCATGGTGTGGTCTCCCGGCGTTGGCCGCTGCTGGCATCGAAGTGGTGAATTTTTCCGGGACGTGGCGTGACAAACAGCGTGCTGCCGGGTGCAGGTGCCGGGCCCGATTCTTCGCTGCGCACAATGACCATTTCGTCGGCAGCGCCCTGCAGCCAACGTCCATAAATCAGGCGTTCAGCGCCGAGCATTTCAACCGCTTCAACTCGCAGTGCCCAGCCTGTTGGTGTGATGTCGAGGTGTTCCGGGCGGATGCCAACAAGGGTGTTGGTGGGCGCATCGGGTGCGTTTCTCAGAAGGTTCATGGGCGGTGAGCCCATGAAGCTGGCCACAAACGTGCTGGCTGGGCGGTTGTAGACGGCTTCAGGCGTGCCAAATTGCTCCATCACACCGGCGTTCATGACGATCATGCGCTGCGCCAGGGTCATGGCCTCGACTTGATCGTTGGTGACGAACAAGGACGTAATACCCAACTCACGGTGCAGTTTCTGAATTTCAAGCCGGGTCTGGGCGCGCAGCTTGGCATCCAGGTTGCTCAAGGGTTCGTCAAACAAAAAAACCTGTGGCTGGCGCACGATAGCGCGGCCCATGGCCACACGCTGACGCTGGCCGCCAGAGAGCTCGCGCGGTTTTCGTGCCAGAAACGCCCCGATTTCGAGAATTTTGGCGGCCTTGTCGACCCGCGCCTTGATCTCATCGGCAGGAATTTTGGCAATTTTCAGGCCGTATGCCATGTTGTCAAACACGCTCATGTGCGGGTACAGCGCGTAGTTCTGGAACACCATCGCGATGTCACGCTCGCTGGGTTCGAGCTGGTTGACGATGCGCCCGCCAATGTGGATTTCGCCGCCCGTGATGTCCTCCAGCCCGGCCACCATGCGCAGCAGCGTGCTCTTGCCGCAGCCCGATGGCCCGACGATGACGATGAACTCGCCGTCGCTGACCTCGGCATCCACGCCGTGGATCACCTTCACTGCCTTCGGTCCGCTGCCGTAGGTCTTTTGTATCGCCCGCAGGCTGATGGCTGCCATCGTCTACTTTTCGCTGTCGACCAGGCCCTTGACGAACCAGCGCTGCATCAGCAGCACCACCAGCGCCGGCGGGATCATCGCCAGCATCGCGGTGGCCATCACCGAATTCCATTCGGTGGCCGCGTCGCCGCCGCTGATCATGCGCTTGATGCCCATCACCACCGGGTACATGCTTTCGTCGGTGGTCATCAGCAGCGGCCACAGGTACTGGTTCCAGCCGTAAATGAACTGGATGACGAACAGCGCGGCGATGCTGGTCGTCGACAGTGGCAGCAGCACGTCCTTGAAGAAG
>JBGSRY010000140.1:0-3421 GCA_041737325.1 Rhodoferax sp.
ACGTCGATCAGCGCCACACCCATGCGCAGTGGGCCGCCGCCGGGCTGGTCGTCGGCGTGGCCGGTGATGCTCATCAGCCCGCTCATGGCTTGCATCATCAGGTCGTAACCGGCACGCTCGGCGTACGGGCCGCTGTGGCCAAAGCCGGTAACTGAGCAATAAATCAGCCGCGGGTTGATGGCTTTCAGGCTTTCAAAATCCAGCCCATAAGCTTTTAGGCCACCCACCTTGAAGTTTTCCACCAGCACGTCGCTTTGCACGGCCAGTTGATGGATCAGCGCCTGACCTTCGGGCTGGGCGATGTCCACCGTGATGGCGCGCTTGTTGCGGTTGCAGGCGGTGAAGTAGGTGGCTTGGGCCGTGTCATGGCCGTCGGCATCTTTTAAAAACGGCGGGCCCCAACTGCGCGTGTCGTCACCAGCACCGGGGCGCTCCACCTTGATCACATCCGCGCCCAGGTCGGCCAGCATCTGTGTGGCCCAGGGGCCGGCCAACACGCGCGAGAGGTCGAGCACTTTGAGGTGGGAGAGGGCAGCGGGTGGGGTGGGTGTCATGGTGTCAGTGGCGGGGGTGTGGCGGTTTCTTCCAGCAGGTTGTGAAAGGGCTTTTGGCTTTTCCAGCGGTAAGCGCCAAAGTCACGCTGGTCGGTGGTGAGGATGCGGCCGTGGCCCAGATGCTCGGCCAGCAGCACCAGCGAGGCATCGGCCAGGTCCATGGGCAGGTTGGCATAGCTCTGCATCAGGGTGTGCATCCGCTCGCGCGCAGCAGGGGAAATTTCCCAAACGTGCAAGGCTCCATCAGCCACCTCTTGCATCAGTGCGATGGCAAATTCGGTGCCCAGTCGCCGCTGTAGCAAATGGGTGGTTTCTGTCAGAACCGGCCAAGTTGTCAACCAACCTTCTTGTGCTGTGTTGACCCGGGTCAGTGCACGCGCGTGCCAGGCATCCGAGCGGTCGGCCAGGGCATAGAGAAAACCGGTGTCAACGGCGATCATGACAAGGTTTCGTCGGACGGGGTTGCAGTGCCGACTTGGCCGCGCGGGATCAGTCCATGTTTTTCGGACCATTCCTGCGTGAGGTCTTGCTTGTAGTTAACAGACAGGTCGCTGCGTCCGCTATGGCCTTTGCCAATCATCGCAGAGAAGTGCTTCAGCCCCGGGCTTTGCTCACCGCGCATGCGCTGGTAATACGCGGCCACGCTTTCGCGCAACACGTCGCTGACCTTGCGGCCAGTCGTCTTGACCAAATACTCAACTTGCTGTTCGGCCACCCCTTCAAATCGGGCATTCACGCGCATGATCAGCTCCTTCAAAAACATTTGTCATGCAGTGTATGACAAATGTCAGATTGGTGGAAAACTGGAAATTAATTGGTTTGTTTCAACTCATACATCCGCTCAGCAAAACGCCTGAATGCCCGTCTGCGCCCGGCCCAGAATCAGCGCGTGGATGTCGTGCGTGCCCTCATAGGTGTTGACCACTTCCAGGTTCACCAAGTGGCGCGCCACGCCAAATTCGTCGCTGATGCCGTTGCCACCCATCATGTCGCGCGCCAGGCGTGCCACATCCAGCGCCTTGCCGCAACTGTTGCGCTTGAGGATGCTGGTGATCTCGACTGATGCCGTGCCTTCGTCTTTCATGCGGCCCAGGCGCAGACAGCCTTGCAGACCCAGGCTGATCTCGGTTTGCATGTCGGCCAGTTTCTTTTGAATCAACTGGTTGGCAGCCAGCGGGCGGCCAAACTGGATGCGGTCCAGCACGTATTGGCGCGCGCGCAGCCAGCAGTCTTCGGCTGCGCCCAAGGTGCCCCAGGCGATGCCAAAACGGGCCGAGTCCAGGCAGGTGAACGGGCCTTTGAGGCCGCGCACCTCGGGGAAAGCGTTTTCTTCCGGGCAAAACACGCCGTCCATGACGATCTCGCCGGTGATGCTGGCACGCAGGCCAACCTTGCCGTGAATGGCGGGGGCGGAGAGACCCGCTGCGCCCTTGTCCAGCACAAAACCACGGATCGGGCCAACCTTGCCATCGGCCGTGACCTCTTTGGCCCAGACCACAAACACGTCGGCAATCGGGCTGTTGCTGATCCACATCTTGTTGCCGGTCAGCTTGTAGCCGCCGGGCACTTGGACGGCACGGCTGAGCATGCTGGCCGGGTCGCTGCCGTGGTTGGGTTCGGTTAGGCCAAAGCAGCCAATCCATTCGCCGGTGGCCAGTTTGGGCAAGTATTTTTGCTTGGTGGCTTCATTGCCAAACTGAAAAATAGGCAGCATCACCAGTGAGCTTTGCACGCTCATCATGCTGCGGTAGCCGCTGTCCACGCGCTCGACTTCGCGCGCAATCAAGCCGTAGGCGACGTAGTTCAGGCCGGGGCCACCGTATTGTTCAGGAATCGTCGGCCCCAGCAGGCCGAGTGCGCCCATTTCACGAAAGATGGCGGGGTCTGTGCTTTCTGTGCGGAATGCCTGCACCACACGCGGGGCCAGCTTGTCCTGGCAATAAGCAGCGGCAGCAGCTTGAATAGCGCGCTCATCGTCGGTGAGTTGCTGTTCCAGCAAAAAAGGGTCTTGCCAATTGAATGCGGCGTGGGCCATGGGCGGTCTCCAAAGCAGTTGAGGGTTGGATGTCATGGTAGCGCGCCCGAGGGCAGGGTCGCAAACGATTTTTTGTCACTTAGATATGCTTTTTATTGATAAATGGATGCATCAAGCTTTCATAAAGAAGTAAAAAATAGACAGGTAAATATGGCGTTTAGCCCTCTTAATTAATCGGTAAATAGCTACTGTTAACGTAGCGAAATCTTCAGCATTGCATGCACGTCATGTGTACATTACGCATATCATGCGTCGCAAAATTCCCTCCCTCCAAGCCCTGCTGTGCTTTGATGCCGCCGCCCGCCACCAGAGCTACACCCGCGCCGCGCAAGAGCTGGCGCTGACCCAAGGCGCGGTATCGCGCCAACTCACGGCGCTGGAAGACTTTGTGGGCGTGGCCTTGTTCAAACGCACCCGCCACGGGGTCGCCTTGACCGAGCGCGGCCGCGACTATGCCGCCCAGGTGGCTATCCGCCTGCAAGCTTTGGAGCAAGACACGCTGGACGTGATGAGCACGCAGGGCAGCGCGCGCGTGTTGCACCTGGCCAGCGTGCCCACCTTTGCCACGCGCTGGCTGATACCGCGCCTGACCAGCCTGAAAGCGCAGCAGCCTGAGCTGACGTTGCACATCGACACCCGCACCCGAGCGTTCATGTTTGCCGACACGCCGTATGACTGCGCGCTGTTTGCGGGCACGCCCCAGCAGATGGCACAGTGGGCCGGTACACAAGCCACCAAGTTGCTTGACGAAGTGGTGCTGCCGGTAGCCGCCCCCGAGCTGCTCGGCGGCGCTGCCACCCTGGAGCCGCAAGCGATTGCGCAGCTGCCGCTG
>JBGSRY010000151.1:0-4207 GCA_041737325.1 Rhodoferax sp.
TGGTGCGGTCACCGACCCAAGGGGCGCAGATGGTGCAGGCCTGCCAGCGTTTTGGCCAACTGCACCAAGGGGCAGCGCAACGCACCGCCGTTGCGCTGACGGGCCTGCTGCAGCTGCCGTGCGTTACTTTTGTAGCAGTGCGTTGACCACGCTCAAATCATCTTCTTGGAGTGATCCGTTAGCCTGGCGCAGTTTCAGGCCGCCCAAGAGCACGTCGTAGCGCGCTTTGGCCAGTTTGGCTTTGGTGTCAAACAGAACAGTCTGGGCATTGAGCACGTCAATGTTGATGCGCACCCCCACCTGGTAGCCCAGGTTGGTGGCATCCAGTGCGCTTTGGCTGGAGGCTTCGGCGGCTTCCAGCGCCTTGACTTGCCCCAAGCCCGATTGCACACCAAAGAAAGCGCTGCGGGTGGCTTGGGCCACACCCCGCTGGGCGGCATCCAGATCGCTGCGGGCCTTGTCCTCCAGGGCCAGTGTTTCCTTGATGCGGTTTTGCGTGGCAAAGCCGGCAAACAGCGGCAGATTGAAGCTCAAGCCGACGGCGGCCACGTTGGTGCGGTAGTCCAACGTGGTGTTGCTGGAGCCATTGTTTTGCGTCAGGCTGTAACTGCCCGTCAAATCGAGTGTGGGTTTGTGGCCGGCTTGGGCTTTTTGGGTTTCAAGCTGCGCCAGCGCCAGTGCCAGTTGGGCTTGCTGCACGCTGGGGTGATGTTGCTCGGCATCGGTGACCCAGCTTGCTACATCATCAGGAGCTGTTGGCGCAATGATAACGGGGGCTACAAGCTGTTTTGGCTCTGCATTTGCGTTGCCGGTGAGTTGGTTCAGGGCCAGTTTTTTGACGCGCAGGTCGTTCAGGGCTGCAATTTCTTGTGCCAGCACCAGGTCAAACCGGGCTTGTGCCTCGCGGGTATCGGTGATGGTGGCCGTGCCCACTTCAAAGTTGCGTTTGGCTGCAGCCAGTTGCTCTGCAATGGCCGTTTTTTGCGCCTGCACAAAGGTCAAGCTGTCGGCCGAAGCCAGCACATCAAAGTAGGCTTGGCTGACGCGCACGATCAAATCCTGGCTGGCCGCTTGCAACTGGGCTTGTGCGATTTCTGCAGATTTTTTGCCTTGCGCGGCAACCGCTGCATTGGCGGGGCGGTACAGCGGCTGGCTGGCGCTGAGTGTGGCGCTTTGGTTGCCGTAGCTGCCGCGGTCAAAGGCGGCGGTGTCGCTGCCAATGCGGGTGCGGTTGACCCCCAACGCCAGGTTGGCGCTGGGCAGCAGCCCTGCCTTGGCCTGATCGGCTTTGGACAAGTTGGCTTCATACAGCGCTTTGGCCGACTGGTAGGTCGCATCAAACTGGCGTGCAGCGTTGTACAAATCGGCCAGGCTTTGCGCCTGCGCCGGAAGCGTAAACGCGGCACTCAGGGCCAGAACAAGGGGAAGGGGGCGCAGGTTCATCATGGTGTGCAGTGCGGGTTGGTTGCCAAAAAACAGAATCAAACGGTGGTTCAGTAACGCGGCACGCTGGGGTCAACTTCGGCTGACCAGGCGTTGATGCCGCCGGCCACATTGGCCACGTGTTTGAAACCATTTGCTTTTAAAAAATTGGCGACCTGTGCGCTGCGCCCACCGTGGTGGCACAGGCAGGCTACGGGCTGGTTCGGGTCGAGCTCGGACAGCCGTGGCGGAATCACACCCATGGGGATGGTGATGAGCTCAAAGCCATCGGCCTTGATGCTGGCCGTGGCCAGCTCAGAGGGTTCACGCACATCCAGCACCACCGGGTTGCCGTGACCACGCACGGCCTCAAGCCAGTCTTGGAGTTGCAGGGGGCGGATGTGTTGAACCATGGTCAGAATTTGAAGCTGCTGGGTTGCGGAAAGTTGGCCAGGCGCGGGGCGTTGTCGTCCCACAGTTCCACGACCGTGAAATTGGTTGCGCTGGTGCGGGTGATGCGCTGTGCGTGCATGATGGGTTCACTGCCCACAATGCCCACCAGGCGGCCACCCACTTTGAGCAGGTCCAGCAGCGCCTGCGGCACTTCAGCCAGCGAGCCGCCCAGCATGATCACGTCAAACGGCGCATCCGCCGGTGTGCCCTTGGCGGCATCTGCCACGCGCACTTCTGCGTTGTGAATGCCGGCGCGTTGCAAGTTGCTGCGTGCCATGTCGGCCAGTTCGGAGTTGAGTTCAAGGGCAATCACGCGTTGTGCCTGCTTGGCCATCAGTGCGGCCATGAAACCTGTGCCGGTACCAATTTCAAGCACTTTGTCGGTCGGTTGCAGGGCTGCGTCTTGCAGCAAACGGGCTTGCACGCGCGGGGCCAGCATGGTTTGCCCACCGGGCAAGGCAATCGCCATGTCGGTAAAGGCCAGCGCTTTTTGAGCCAGGGGCACGAAGTCTTCGCGTTTGACCGTGCCCAGGAGTTCCAGCACCGACGCGTTTTCCACGTTCCAGGGCCGGATTTGTTGCTCGATCATGTTGAAGCGGGCTTGTTCCACGTTTTGCAAGTTCATTTTGTACTCCAGGGGGTATGTTAACGGAATCTTTCGATTTTAGCTGGCAGGGTCATTCATAGCCCCTTTTTGCGCCGCAGCGGGAGCCGACTTGCGCCACAATTTGGCCAACCATTGCGCCAGATCATCCATGTAGCAGTACACCACCGGCACCACCCCCAGCGTCAACAGCGACGAGGTGACCACGCCACCAATCACCGCCTGGCCCATGGGGGCGCGCATCTCCGAGCCTTCAGACAAGGCAAACGCCAGTGGCACCATGCCAAAAATCATGGCCAGCGTGGTCATCAGAATGGGCCGCAGGCGCACCCGGGCAGCGGTCATCAACGCGTCGTGCCGGTTCATGCCATCGGCACGGGCGCGGATGGCAAAGTCCACCAGCAAAATGGCGTTTTTGGTCACCAGCCCCATCAGCATCACCACGCCAATCACCGAGAACATCGACAGCGTCGAGTTGAACAGCAGCAGCGCCAGCACGACACCAATCAAGGTCAGCGGCAGCGCCGTCATCAACGCCAGTGGCTGAAAGAAGCTTTTGAACTGGCTGGCCAGCACCATGTAAATAAAGATCACCGCCATGGCCAGGGCCGACAAGGCGTAGCCAAAAGCTTCGGCCATGTCTTTGATCGAGCCACTGAACTTGTAGCTGTAGCCCGGTGGCATGGCGATGCGGTCCATGGCCAGCTTGATGTCGGCCGATACCTCGCCGGCCGAGCGGCCCGACACGTTGCCGGTGATGGCCACCTCACGCGTCAGGTCGCGCCGGTTGATCTGGTTGCTGCCGCTGGACTCGACCACGGTGGCCACTTGGCTGAGCCGCACCACACGGGCGCTGCCATCGGCTTGCTGGCTCACGGTAAAGGGCAGGGCGGCCAGGTCTTGCGGCTGCTGGCGCGATTGGGGTGACAGGCGCACGTTCACGTCGTAGGTCTGGTCATCTGGCGCGCGCCAGTTGCCCACCGTTTGACCGGCGACCAGGATGCGCAGGCTACTGCCGATTTGCGCCACGCTCAGACCCAGGTCTGAGGCCACGTCGCGGCGCACCTGCACGTCCAGCGTCGGTTTGTCGGGTTTGAGGGTGGAGTCCATGTCCACCAGCCCCGGAATTTGCCCGATTTTTTCCAGTGCCAAGGTGTTCAGGCGCGACAGTTCGCCCATGTCTGCGCCCTGGATCGAAAACAGAATCTGCTTTTGTCCCCCCACCGGGTCGAGCAAGCCGACGTGGGTGACGGTGATGCCGGGCACTTCACGCAGGCGCTGGCGCAGCACGGTGGACATGGCATCGACGTTGCGCGTGCGCAAGTGCCGGTCGACCAGCCGGATGTAGATGCTGGCGTAAATTTTGCCCTGGGCATTGCCGGTGTTGATGGTGGTCAGGGTGTAGTTCACTTCGGGGAACGAACGCAGGATGCCCTCCACCTGACGTGCCCGCGCTTCGGTCAGTTCCAGCGAGGAGCCCACCGGCGTGTTGAACGTGAGGTTGGTTTCAGAAAAATCTGACTTGGGCACAAACTCGGTGCCCAGCAGGGGCACCAGCGCCAAAGAACTGACAAATATGCCCAGCGCCAGCGCCAGCGTGACCAGTTTGTGCTCCAGCGCCCAGCGCAATAGGCCCTGGTACACACCGGCCAGTGCATCCGTGCCAACATCAAACAAGCGCGTGATGCGACCAATGGTTTTGTCGTACCAGTTGCGTGGTGCGTGGTG
>JBGSRY010000159.1:0-4157 GCA_041737325.1 Rhodoferax sp.
CCATCAGCTCGGCTTCTTTCAGCGCCGCCTGAATGCTTTGCACCGTGGCGTCGATGTTGACCACCACACCGCGCTTGAGCCCGTGGCTGGCCGACACGCCCAGGCCCACGAGCTTGAGCTGGCCACCGGCGAAGATGGCCACGTCGGTCGTTCCAGCGCCGATGTCGACCAGCGCCACGCCGAGTTCTTTCTCATCCTCAGTCAACACTGCCTGGCTGGACGCCAGCGGGTTGAGCATGAGCTGGTCGACCTCCAGCCCGCAGCGGCGCACGCATTTGATGATGTTCTCGGCGGCGGTTTGAGCGCCGGTGACGATGTGCACCTTGGCCTCCAGGCGGATGCCGCTCATGCCAATCGGTTCTTTCACGTCCTGGCCGTCAATGATGAATTCTTGCGGCTCCACCAGCAGCAGGCGCTGGTCGGTGCTGATGTTGATCGCCTTGGCGGTTTCCACCACGCGGGCCACGTCGGCGGCGGACACCTCGCGGTCTTTGATGGCCACCATGCCGTGCGAATTGATGCCGCGAATGTGGCTGCCGGTGATGCCGGTGTAGACGCGGGTGATCTTGCAGTCGGCCATCAGTTCGGCCTCTTTCAGCGCTTGCTGAATGCTTTGTACCGTGGCATCGATGTTGACCACCACACCGCGCTTCAAGCCATTGCTGGGAGCCACACCCAGGCCAGCCAGTTTGAGCTCGCCACCGGGCAGCACCTCGGCCACCACCACCATCACCTTGGCAGTGCCAATGTCCAGGCCGACGATCAAATCTTTGTATTCTTTTGCCATGCTTTTACCTGTTACTTTGAATCTTGTTTTTTCAAGTCATCACCCAGGGTGCTGACACCGTCAAGTTGGATCGCGTAGCCGTCTGCGTGGCGCAAATCGGCCGATGCAATGTGTGCCACGGTGCGGTTGAAGCGCGCGGCGGCCTGCGTTGCCGTGTTGACAAAGCGCTGCACCCGCGCCACCACATCGGGTGTGCTGCCGCTGCCCAGTTCCAGCGCAGTACCACTGTCAAATTCGGCGCGCCAGCCGCCTCGCGGGGTGAGTTCAAGTTGGTCGATGCGTGCGTCAATCGGAGCCACCAGGGGTTGCAGTGTTTGCAGCATGGCCAGCACCTGCGCGCTTTGCCCGTTGGGGCCGCTCAGGCGCGGTAGGTCTTCTTTTTCAAGCTCACCCAGATTGGCCTCAAAGACCTCGCCAAAGCTGTTGACCAGGCGCGTGTCGCCTTCTACACCCCAATACGCCACGGCCTGGTGCTCTTGCAGTTGCACCTTGAGCCGGTTCGGAAAATCCCGGCGCACCACGGCCTGACGCACCCAGGGCATGGTTTCGAACACCTGGCGTGCGGCGCGCAAGTCGATGGTGAAAAAAGTGCCCTGCAAGCGCGGCATCACATTGGCCTTGAGCGTCATGGCGTTGTAGTGGGTGACATCACCCACCACGGTGACACACCGAATGTTGAAGGCGGGCAGGCGCATCACGGCTACCCATACCGCGCCCAGCAGCATGAGCAGCAGCACGCCGAACAGGGCCGTAGCGACCCGGTTCATGAGCTTGATGTCCAGCGGCAGGGGCGTGGCTTGGTTCATAGTGCGGCGTAGTCGCGGGTGGCGAGTTTGAGCACTTGCAGGCACAGCTCGGGGTAGCTGATGCCAGCGGCTTTGGCCGACATCGGTACCAGCGAGTGGCTGGTCATGCCCGGGCTGGTGTTGATCTCCAGCAGGTAGGGGCGGCGCGTGACGGCATCAATCATCACGTCGGCACGCGCCCAGCCGCGGCAGCCCAGGCTTTGGTAGGCCTGCAGCACCAGGGTCTGGATGTGCGCTTCTTCACCCGCAGGCAAACCACACGGCACCAGGTATTCGGTGGTGTGGGTGAAGTATTTGTTTTGGTAGTCGTAGTTGCCGTCGGGGGCTTTGATGCGGATCACCGGCAGGGCGCGGGCCTGTGCACCCGTGCCCAGCACCGGCACGGTCACCTCGTCACCGGCAATGAACTGCTCGCACAGCACGTCGTCATGCGTGCCTGCGGCCAGGGCGTAGGCCGCGTCGCATTGTTCTGGTGCCGTGACTTTGGTCAGGCCGATGGTGGAGCCTTCACGCGCGGGTTTCACAATCATGGGGCAACCCAGCGTGGTCAGCGCCTGGCGTGTGGCGGCGGCGCTGTCCACGGTTTCCCAGGCCGGTGTCGGCAGGCCGTCGGCGCGCCAGAGGCGCTTGGTCATGAGTTTGTCGATGGCGATGCTCGAGGCCATGACCCCCGGGCCGGTGTAGTCGATGCCCAGCAGCTCCAGTGCACCTTGCACCGTGCCGTCTTCACCAAAGCGGCCGTGCAGGGCGATGAAGCAGCGGCTGAATCCGTCGCGCTTGAGTTCATCCAGCGCACGTTGTGCCGGGTCAAACGCCTGCGCGTTCACGCCCAGGCTTTGCAGCGCCTGCAGCACGCCGTGGCCCGACATCAGCGACACCTCGCGCTCGGCAGAGGCCCCGCCCATGAGCACCGCCACTTTTTCAGTTTTTATATCAAATTGGCCCATAGCCCTTGTCCTTATTGCGTCAATAGCTCTGTTTGTTGTAGCAAATCGGTCACTTTGCCTGCCACTGCCCCGATCGAGCCCGCACCCAGGCACAGCACCACGTCGCCGTCCCTGGCCACATCCACAATGGCTTGCGGCATGGCGGCAATGTCATCCACAAACACCGGCTCAACCTTGCCCGCCACGCGCAGTGCCCGCGCCAGGCTGCGGCCGTCGGCGGCCACAATGGGCGGCTCACCGGCGGCGTACACCTCGGTCAACAACACCGCGTCAGCCTGGGCAATGACCTTGACAAAATCGTCAAAGCAATCGCGCGTGCGGGTGTAGCGGTGCGGCTGAAACGCCAGCACCAGCCGCCTGCCAGGAAAAGCCCCGCGGGCTGCGGCCAGCGTGGCGGCCATCTCAACCGGGTGGTGGCCGTAGTCTTCCACCAGCGTGAAGTGGCCTGCGCCGTTGGCCGCGCGCACGGGTTGCGCGCCATGGCTCTGAAAGCGTCGCCCCACACCTTTGAAATGGGCCAAAGCCCGCAACACGGCTGCGTCATCCACACCGAGCTCCACCGCCACCGCAATGGCCGACAAGGCGTTGAGCACGTTGTGGCGGCCCGGCAGGTTCAGCACCACGTCCAGGTCGGGCAACACCACGCCGTTGCGCCGCTGCACGGTGAACAACATCTGAGCGCCTGCGGCACGCACATTCAGGGCGCGCACTTCAGCGCCTTCCTCAAAGCCGTAGCTGGTGATGGGGCAGGTGACTTGCGGCACGATGCTGCGCACCGCCGGGTCATCGGTGCACAAAATCGCGGTGCCATAAAAGGGCATCTTGTGCAGAAAGTCAACAAAGGCTTGTTTGAGTTTGCCGAAGTCATGACCATAGGTTTCCATGTGGTCGGCATCGATGTTGGTCACCACCGCCATCACCGGCAGCAGGTTCAGGAACGACGCGTCGGACTCGTCGGCCTCCACCACAATGTGATCGCCCTGGCCCAGGCGGGCGTTGGCACCGGCGCTGTTCAAGCGCCCGCCAATGACAAAGGTCGGGTCCAACCCCGCTTCGGCCAGCACGCTGGCCACCAGGCTGGTGGTGGTGGTTTTGCCGTGCGTGCCGGCAATGGCAATGCCGGTTTTCAGGCGCATCAGTTCAGCCAGCATCAGCGCCCGCGGTACCACCGGAATGTGCGCCGCGCGCGCTGCCAGCACCTCGGGGTTGTCGCTGTGCACGGCGGTTGAGGTCACCACCGCATCCGCGCCGCTGATGTGCTCGGGGGCATGGCCAATGTGGGTGCAAATGCCCAAGCCGGCCAGCCGTTGCAGCGTGGCGCTGTCAGCCTGGTCAGAGCCCGAGATGGTGTAGCCCAAGTTAAACAAAATCTCGGCAATGCCCGACATGCCGACCCCGCCAATGCCGACAAAGTGGATGTGTTTGATGGCGTGTTTCATAGCTTTTTCCCCCCCCCCTATCTCCCCCGCCTCTTTCCACCCCCGCCGGGGCGGAAAGAGGAGCCAACAGCCCTATTTGGCCGACGCTGTAAACCGAGGTCTTACACGCCGCAGGGCAGTTTGACAAAAATAATTGGAATCTTGACTTGGCCCACGGCCCCACGGCGTGTAAGACTTC
>JBGSRY010000220.1:0-2029 GCA_041737325.1 Rhodoferax sp.
TCTCGGCACTGGTGCGGCCAAATTCGCTCACCACCAGCACCATGTCATAGGGTTCAGAAAAGTCACGCCGCAGCTGCACCAGGGTGCTGGCCAGTGCGCATTGAGTGCCTGCAGGCTGCGCTGGTGCAAGCCGTCAAAGGCGGAACCATCTGCCTGCACCCCTTGTTGCGCTGCATCGCGCACCACGCCCAACATCTGCCCGATCTGCCTGTCCAAAGCTTGATCTGCGTCGAGCAGACGGGCCCTCAACACGGGTGAGCCGGCGGTGTAGGCCTGCCGGTAATCGGCGTGAATCCCTTGGCGGATGGCATCCAAACGTCCCGCCAGAATCAACAGCCGGGTCGCTTGCAAATCCCATCCGCGACCCGCCTGGCTGGCTCGCTGCATGGCGGTGGCGGTCTCATTCATGACCGCCGTCAACTCCGGGAAACGCAACACCACCAGCGACATGCAGTAATAGCTGTCCAGGTCCGGATCAAGAATCAGGTTGGACTGGTTACCCACTGTGGTCAACAGCGTACGTGCCTGGTCAATCAGGGGCTGGCGCTGCGTCGCATGGGCTGCAGCAGAATCTGTGAAAGTGTGCCACGCAAGTTCCAACGCTTGGGAGGCCTGGGCGGTTTGGAAAGCTTCATCCTGTTGCAGCCGCTGGGCATTGAAGGCATCAAGCGCTGCCTGGCTTTGCGCGGCACTGACCGATGTGTTGATCAGACTTGGCAGCACCAATTGACGCACACTGGCAACATACGCGTTACCAACGATTTCCTTGCGCGCAAAATCGATGGCCAGGTATTTTTCATGCACCAGAATGCCCGAGATATAAATCACCGTGATCAGGTCCAGCAAATAGATCAGCGTCAGCTTGCGACTGACACTCAGGCGGCTGAGCAGGGTTAAAAATGGTTTGAATATTTGCATGGAGCCATCGAAAGTTATTAAAAGCAAAGCAATTTACGTGCCTTACTTTTTAAATGGACGTCACGCTTTCCATGGTCTCTCGGTTGGCTGCCACAACTTCCACGCGACCTGCCGGTGGCCCAGCTAGCCATGGCGCAGGCACAGGCATCACTCGGCCAGCAGCGAACTCACCGGCCTTTGCGAGCTGGTGTTACAAAACCAGCTGGTGCTGTTCAAAACACTCGGCGGCGGGGTGCAGGCGGGGCCCGAAAACTAAGCTCAAATCCAGCACCAATTGGTGGTAAATTGCGCCCTGAAGTGCAACCCGGCGCAGGGTTGCACATGGCTTGCTTGCCCAATCGCACCCCACCGTCAGAAAACTGGCATGGGCAAGTTCACGGAACACCCCTGCCATGATTGCACACCGTTCATTCAAGAACCCGTTGCTGGCTGGATTGCTGGTTTTTTTGGTTGCAGCCGCGCTGGCCAGCGTCGTGAGCGTGCAGTCAGAACAACGCCGACAGCATGCCGAGCACGAGCGCGTGCAAGCCCTTGAGGCTGACCACGCCCAACGCCTTGAAGAGAACTTGTTGCAAGCCTTGTCAGCCACACAAGCACTGGCGGCCTGGGTGCAGTTGAACCAGGGCGACGTGCCCAACTTTGAAGCCCTGGCCACCCGCATGCTGCCACTCTATCCGGGTGTGTCAGCCATGGCGCTGGAGCCCCAAGGCGTGGTGCAGCGCATTGCACCACTGGATGGAAACGCCCACGCCATTGGCCTGGATTTGCTCAACCACCCGGCCCGCGCCAAAGAAGCGCGCCAGGCACGTGACAGCGGTCAACTCACCCTGGCAGGCCCGTTTGACCTGGTGCAAGGCGGCTTGGGCGCGCTCGGGTTTTTTCCGGTGTTTTTGACCGATGCCCAGGGCCAACGCAACTTTTGGGGCTTTACCAACGTGGTCATCCGGCTGCCGCAAGCACTGGGCCCGGCACAATTTGAACAATTGGTCAAACAAGGCTACCACTATGCCCTGTGGCGCATCGACCCGGTCACGCAGCAGCGCCAGACCATTGCACAGTCTGCCGAGCTGCCCATCGATGCGGTGAACTTTGAGCTGCGCGTGCCCAACGC
>JBGSRY010000241.1:0-2516 GCA_041737325.1 Rhodoferax sp.
CACACCGGGCAATAAAAGGTTGACCGCTGTCCTTGCCGGATCATTTTGATCGGTGTTGCGCACACGTTGCAGGGTTTTCCGGTGCGGCCATACACCATGGCTTCAAGCTGGAAATGACCGGCCTGGCCGTTGGCATTGGAAAAATCCCGCAAGGTGCTGCCACCCCGTTCCACCGCACGTCCGAGTACCTCGCGCACCGCCGCGTGCAAGCGCGCCACCCGTGGCTTGCTCAGGTCGGACGCACTGACGGTCGGACGAATACCACTCATGAACAGCGCTTCAGACGCATAGATGTTGCCCACACCGACCACAACGTTGCCCGCAAGCAACACCTGCTTGATGCTCGCGCGGTGCTGCTGGAGCTGGAGAAAAAAACGCGTGCCATCAAATTCATCCGACAGGGGCTCCATGCCCAAACGACCGAGTAATTTTTCGGCCTTGGCATCGGCCCGGTTTTCTGCATAAACCACCGCGCCAAACCGTCTGGGGTCATTGAGCCGAAGTGTGCCGTGTGTGGTCACCAGATCAAAATGGTCGTGCACACCCGGCCCCGGCAGATGGGTGGCAAAACGCAAGCTGCCAGACATCCCCAAGTGCACCAGCAGAAGCCCCTGGTCAAGTTGAATCAGCAAATATTTACCCCGCCGCGCCACTGACTGCACGACACGCCCTACCAAATGCGCTGGTTCACACCCCAGTGGCCAGCGCAAAGATTTGCCCACACGCACAGTGCGTACCGTGGCCCCTTGAATTTGCGTTGCAAAACTCAAACGGGTGACTTCAACTTCGGGCAATTCAGGCATACAAAATCTTTTTGACAGGCTTGGATTATTATGACCGGATGCGTCTCAAAACCTGCTTCTTTTTACCTTTGTTGCTGAGTTTGAACCTCGCCGCATCGGCCCAGGCTCCAACCGATTCAACCCCCGTCCCACCTCGCACGGCACTTGACAGTGCCCTGTTTTACCAGCTGCTGCTGGGCGAACTGAACGCCCGTGGCGACGAACCCGCCACGGGTTATGCCTTGATGCTGGATGCGGCCCGCAAAACCAATGACCCCAACTTGTTTCGACGCGCGGTGCACATAGCGCTGCAAGTGCGTTCCGGTGAATCCGCCCTGCTGGCGGCAAAAGCCTGGGGACAGGCACAACCCAACTCCAAAGAAGCCAACCAGTACATCTTGCAGGTGCTGCTGGGGTTGAATCGAACCCAGGAAACGCTTGAGCCCCTGAAGCGCGACCTCTGGTTGTCAACGGCGGACGACAAACGCGATGCCCTCTGGGCCATACCCCCCTTGTTCGAGCGTGTCAGTGACCACACCCTGGCAAGTGCCACCGTGAAGAAAGCCTTGACCCCCTATCTGCAAGACCCCACGTTGGGGCCTACCGCCTGGGCCGTGGTAGGCCGCATGGCACTGCGCGCCGGCGACCCGGCAGGGGCCTTGTCAGCGGCCACCAACGGGCTCAACCTGGAGCCGCGTTCTGAACATGCAGCACTGCTGGCGCTGTCCCTGATGCAGCCGGAATTACCGGCGGCCGAACAGCTGGTGCAAAAACATCTGCCATCGGCACAACCCGAATTTCGGATGGCTTACATCAAAGCACTGCTCAACGCCAAACGCGAATCCGATGCCCAAGTACAGTTGGCAGCGATACGCCAACACACCCCGGACTACCCTGACACATGGCTGATTGAAGGTGCACTGGCCATGCAAGCGGGGGACATTGACACCGCCAGGAGCCAACTGCAACATTACCTTGAACTGACCGACCGTCAGTCCAAGTCCGCCACGTCAAGCGACCCGCAGCGTGGTCGCAGCCAGGCCCTGTTTTCACTCGCTCAAATGGCCCAGCAACAAAAGGACTTCAAGCAGGCAGAAGCGTGGCTACTGCGCATTGACAACCCAGCCGACCGGCTGCGGGCGCAAATCCGCCGCGCCGGGCTCTTGTCCCGGCAGGGGCAACTGGAAGCAGCCCTGGCGCTGATTCAAGCCCAACCCGATCAAACCGCAAACGATGCGGCACTGAAACGTTCTGCCCAAGTGCAGCTGCTGGGCGAGCACCAACAGTTCGCACGCGCACGCGCTCTGCTGCAGGCCAGCCTAGCCGAACAACCTGATGACTCCGATCTGGTTTACGAATTGGCCATGATGCACGAAAAGCTGGGGGAACTCGACGACATGGAGCGTTTGTTGCGCCAGTTGATCGCGGCCCGGCCCAATGACCCGCAGGCGTACAACGCGCTGGGCTATGCGCTGGCAGACCGCAATGTGCGTCTGCCCGAAGCCAAGGCCTTGATCACCCAAGCGGTGGCTTTGGCCCCCGACGATGCGTTCATCAGCGACAGCCTGGCCTGGGTCGAGTTCCGGTTGGGCAACCTGGAAACCGCACGACAACTGCTGCAAGCCGCGTACCAACGCAAGCCCGATGTCGAGATTGCAACCCATCTGGGCGAGGTGCTCTGGGCCCAGAAACGTGCCCCAGAAGCGTTGCAGATCTGGCGCGAAGCGTTCAAGC
>JBGSRY010000264.1:0-1967 GCA_041737325.1 Rhodoferax sp.
AGCGCGTGCGCGTGGCCGCCACCAGCACACCCGCCGTGGGCTCGCTGCCAAAGCTCTCGGCGGCTACCGTGACGCGGCTGCCCAGGGCAATGCCGTGGTCGTCCTGAAAATATTCATCATTCTGGCTTGTAGCCCTTGTAGTTGCTGCACAAGCAGCTATGGCTTCGGTAGCAGACGACTTGCTCATTTGGCCATGCCCCAAGGCTGCGATGCGGTCCATCCAGGCCAGCACACCCGGTGTAGCCGCCAACATGCCAGCCAGCCCAGGCGTGCGGGTGCGGGTGAACCACAGCGGGTGGTAGGCGGCAAAGTCGGCCACGCAAGGGGCGTTGCCCAGCAAAAAGTCTTGTCCGTCGAGCATGTCGGCCAGGCGGCGCAGGTACGACTTGTAGGCACTGGTGGCATCAGGCCCGCGCACCCGCGTCATGCCTTGGGCCATGGCGGAGCGATCGGCTCCAAAGGCTTGCACGGCTTCGGGTGATGCGTTGGCAAACAGCTCGGCCAGGCCGGGCTTTTGCATGTTGTAAGCCATCGCCGCCCAAAACAGGGTGGTGTCGGCCCACTGCGCCAGCGTGTGTGCCAGGCCTTTCTGGCCTGTTGGGTACAGCGCAGGCGTGGGTTGCAGGTGCTCCAGCACCTCGCAAATCAACGCCGTGTCGCAGTACACGTCAGCCCCCATTTGCAGCACCGGGGTTTTGCGGTAGCCGCCGGTGAGCGCTGTCAAGTCAGGTTTGGGCATGACGCTGGGGATGATGACCGACCGCCAGGCCAGTTGTTTGTAGCCCAGCACCGCGCGGATTTTTTCCGAGAACGGCGACATGGGATAGTGGTGCAGGATCAGATCAGACATGGGGTTCCCCAAAAGTTAAAGCCAAAGAATCCATCTGGGTTAAACCCGCGGAGCACGTCGGGTATCCGACTCCGCGAATGTCCTCCGGTTCGGGCTACGCCCAAACCTCCCCCTTTATTTCGCTGCGTCAGATACCCAACGCACGCCGCTAGTCGCCTGGTCGCCATTCGTTAGACGAGATCGTCAAATCAACTTGACCAACTGCTTGCCAAAATTCTTGCCCTTGAGCAGCCCCAGAAAGGCCTCGGGCGCGGCTTCAAGCCCCTGGGCAATGGTTTCACGCGGGCGCAGTTGGCCGGTGGCCACCAGCGTGCCGAGTTCTTTCAGGGCTTCGGGCCAGACTTCCATGTGCTCGCTGACGATGAAGCCTTCGACCTTCAGGCGGTTGATCAAGATCAGCGCCGGGTTGGTCATGGGCAGCGGCTCGCCGTTGTAGCCGGCAATCATGCCGCACACCGCAATGCGGCCAAAGGCGTTCATGCGCAGCAGCACCGCGTCCAGAATCATGCCGCCGACGTTTTCAAAATAGCCGTCAATGCCGCCGGGGCAGGCTTCTTTGAGCGCCTTCGACAAGGAACCCACATGGGGGTGCTGCTTGTAGTCAATGCAGGCATCAAAGCCCAGCTCATCCACGGCGTAGCGGCATTTGTCGGGCCCACCGGCAATGCCCACCACGCGGCAACCGCGCGCCTTGGCCAGCGCGCCAAAGGCACTACCCACCGCGCCAGTGGCGGCACTCACCACCAGGGTTTCACCGGCCTTGGGGTCGATGATTTTCACCAGGCCGTACCAAGCGGTCACGCCCGGCATGCCCACTGCGCCCAGGTAAGCGCTCAAGGGGATGTGTGTGGTGTCGACCCGGCGCAAAGCACCCGGCTCACTGCCATTGACCACGCTGTACTGTTGCCAGCCGCCCATGCCCACCACGGCATCGCCCGGTGCAAATTTGGGGTGTTTGGACTCCAGCACCTGGCCCACCGTGCCACCCAGCATGACCTCGCCCAATGCTTGCGAAGCCGCGTAGCTTTTGCTGTCGTTCATGCGCCCGCGCATGTAGGGGTCCAGGCTCAGGTAGTGGTGGCGCACCAGCACCTGGCCGTCTGTCAGTGCCGGTGTG